>JALVJU010000175.1 GCA_027034005.1 Marinilabiliaceae bacterium | reverse complement strand
ATGGCGGTATCCCTTTAAAATAGTACTCTGCAAATGTTGAGTAGAGATACGGCAGCAGTTGCATCCGCAGGTAAGCAGCATCCTGCACCTCCTTGTAAACATCGGGGAAAGACCATGGCTTAGTGCCGTCGGCCCAGGCATTTATCATGGCAAGAGGCGAAAAGCAGGAAGTCTGCATGCGCCTTACCCAGTCGGACGAGGAACCGCCACTGCGCACCTCGGGAGTCCACAGCACACCAATAAAACCGGAATTGATGAGAGCAGTGATAAAATCCCGATGACTGTAGTAATCGTTGTAGATAACATAAGGATAAGCCACAGAGCCGGCATTGGCAGCCCGTATCAACCCGTAAGTGCGCCCGTTCTGTGAACGGAAAAGCTCATCAGCAAGGTCCATGAACTGGAGGCCGTAAGTCTGCCTCATCTGTTCGCCGTCATGCCCAGAGGGGAAAGTAGCAATATCGGGCCACAGCCACTTGTCGTAACCGTCAACTTCATCAACCTTAAAACCGCTCACTCCTATCCCGGTCTGGTACTTACTGAAATGATCCTGCATCACGCGTTTTGCATCCGGAACGGTGTAATCGGGCACAGTGCCGTTCCATACCGTATGTGAGCCGGTATATCTGTGCATTTTTTTCTCCAGTTCCGTCCCCGGCCACAGATAAGGGTTCATCCAAAGGTTTACATGAATCCCCTCTTTTTTCATCTCCGAGACAAAACCCTTGGGGTCGGGGAAACGGCTCTCGTCCCACATGAAAGTATTCGGGTAAGATTTGCTATGCCAGCCGGGCTCAAGCCCTATGACATCGAGAGGAAAATCTCTTTTCTTAAACTGAACTGCTTCCTCCTCAACATCTTTGTCGCTGAACAGAGTAGGCGTGCGGTGCCAGAAGCCAAGCCCCCACTTGGGAGGAATAATGCCTCCGCCACAATACAGGTTAAACCTGCGGACAACATCAAGCATGGTCTTTCCTGTAAACATCACCAGCTCCACCCCATCGGCAGGAACAACTATCTCAAGGTTGTCGGAATAGGGCTGCGCACTCCATTTGGGGTCGGTGTTCCTGTCGCGTACTACCAGAGGGTGCTCGCTATCGCGGCTCACCCCTGTGCCAATGTAAACATCAATGTACCTTGCTGAATTAATGAGTACCCCATATCCTTTGGTGGAAACGAAAAAAGGAACAGGAGCATGAGTACGGCCATTGTCCCTGCCACCGTAATGGTCAACGTGCAAACGCATTATACGCCCCCGTTGCTGCACAGTTTTAAAGTTAAGGCCCAAACCATAGATCTGTTCTCCTTTGCTCAATGGGAAACGCAGGTATGTCCTTCCATTTTTGCTAAATGCTTTAACTTCATTTTTATCTATTGATATATCTCCTGCCGGCACTTCTTCTATCGCTTCAATGCGAGGAGGATGAGAATCAATGGACAAAAGATCGAACTTTTCAGGCGTGTTGATCCCGGTTTTATAAACTCCGATAAACTGTTTTTTCCATTTCGGCGAAAACGGCTCTTCAGACACTTTCTTGTACGAAAGCCCGCATCCGGAAAGGAACATTGCAAAAGCAAGAAAGAAAAAAATAAAATATTTCATAACGATTTATAAATACAAGCGAGGGTTTCGCTCAGAGCGAAACCCTCGGTAAAAACAATTAAGTTTAATATGTTGAACGGTCGGTGTCCTGGTACTGCACCTGCAATTTTTCAAGGCGCTCCTTTAGGTCTTTAACAACATCGGCATAAGCAGGATCATCATATTCATTGACCATCTCTTCCGGATCTTTTTCAAGGTCAAAAAACTCCCACTCGTCAATGTCGTAGTAAAAATGTATCAGTTTGTACCTCTTCGTGCGGATACCGTAATGCCGTTTTACCATGTGCTCATTGGGAAACTCATAGTAGTGATAGTACAATGCATCCCGCCATTTTGGGTCTTTCTCTTCCCATAGAGGGGTAAGGGATATACCTTGGATGTCATCAGGTATTTTAACCCCGGCAAGGTCGAGGAAAGTAGGTGCATAATCGATATTCTGCACAAGTTTGTTGCATCTGCTTCCCGGCTTGATATGTCCCGGATAGCGCATCACAAGCGGGGTTCGCATCGATTGTTCGTACATAAAACGCTTATCGAACCATCCGTGTTCACCCATATAAAAACCCTGATCGGATGTGTAGATCACTATCGTATTGTCTGCCAGCCCATGCTTGTCAAGATAATCAAGGACTTCGCCGATACTTTCGTCCAAAGACCTGACACAAGCAAGGTAATCCTGCATGTAACGCTGGTACTTCCACAACTCATATTCTTTTCCTTTGAGGCCCTTCTCCATAAATTCTTTCTGTACCTGCTTGTAATGGGCATCCCACCTCGCCTTCTGCTCGGCATTCATCCTTCCGGTATGAGTGCGGAACCATTTAAACCTTGATTTTGTTCCGTCGTACTCCATCTTCAGGTCATAGGCAATGTCCATATCCGGCTTGCGGATACTCATCTTTTGTGCAGCAGCCGCCTCACGTGTAGCATAATCGTCAAAATAGTTGTCAGGCACAGGAAACTGCTTTCCGGTAAATTCCGCAAAAGTGGAAGTATCTGGCTCCCACGTACGGTGCACGGCCTTATGGTGCAACAACATACAGAAGGGCTTGCTCTTGTCCCTTTTGTTCTCAAGCCAGTCGAGGGCAATGTAGGTAGTCACAAACGGAGCATAGCCTTCGTGACGAGTCTTCTTTCCCATCTCAATAAAATCGGGATTGTAGTATGCCCCCTGTCCCGGCAGGATGTTCCAGTAATCAAATCCTGTAGGATCACTTTTAAGATGCCACTTACCTATCATTGCAGTTTGATAACCTGCTTTTTGAAGCAGTTTGGGGAAAGTCTGCTGTGAGCCGTCAAAAGCCCCACTGTTAACCTTGTAGCCATTCATGTTACTGTGCTTGCCGGTAAGCAGTACGGCACGCGACGGGCCGCAGATGGAATTTGAAACAAAACTGTTGGTAAAGATAATCCCCTCGTTCGCTATCCTGTCGATGTTAGGGGTGTTGATGTAACGTTTGTCGTATGCACTGATGGCCTGATAGCCATGGTCATCCGACATGATGTAAAGAATGTTGGGCCGTGACTGCTCTTTCTTTTTTGCAGTTTGGCACGAACTCAATGCTACCAGCATTGAAGTTACCAGTAATAAAAATATTGAACGATTCATGAAAAATTATTTATGAGATTTGAAGCCAAAGATAAATAAAATTTATATCTAAAAGATACTACTCTAAACTATACACCCTCACATAATCAATGTAGTATTTTTGTGGCAGAACTGAATCGTCGATCTCGCCACCCCAACCGCCAAGGGCTAGATTGATAAGTAGGTAAAATGGCTTGCGGAAGGCATTGTCGCCGCCATTGTCTGCCTGTGCGGTATTAAAAGTGAAATGCTTGTTATCATCGTAAAAGAATTCAATACGGTCGGGATACCAGTTAATGGCATAGATATGAAAATCCTTTGACGGCTCAGGAGTAACGTCTATGTGCTTACCTTCCGATTTATGTTTACCGTCCTTATCGCCGTAATGGCATGTTCCGTAAATCCGGTGACTCTCCCGGCCAAGAAACTCCATGATATCTATCTCGCCGCAACGGGGCCATCCAACCTGCGAGATATTGTCTCCCAACATCCAGATGGCAGGCCATGTTCCGTTTCCAAAAGGAAGTTTAATATCGTCATGCATTTTAATATGGCTCAAAAACCAATACTTGTGTATCATCCCTCCATATCCAGATTGCGTAAAATCTATCTCATGGATCTTACCATCAGCATCCTCGATAAGTACAAAATGCCTCAGAGCAGTCTGCCATTTGGGTTTGCCCCAAAGCCAATGAAAACCATAGTTCCAGAAGTCAATTCAGTCCCAGTTCATGGGGAGGTCAACGGCTTCACGTATTTAAGTGTAACCTCACACTTTTTTGCGGAAGGAGTAAAAATCAACTTTCCGTTGTAGTCGCGATAGAGCGGCTGCTCTTCTGAGCGTAAAAGGTCTACCTGTGCTTTCTTTGTCTCAATTATCCATCTACTGCAATCCTCGAAAGTAACTAGCGGTTTCCGAGGTTCTTTACGGCCCTTCATCTCGTACGGGCGCTTCCCTTTCCCCATGGAATACGGGTCATTGTTCACTCCCCTTTTTTGGGCATTCGCAAGGCTGATACTAAGCAAAAAAACGATCGATAAGAAAATGGCTTTAAGCATTTTGTTATATTTTTCTTTTTAATGAGAATAGAGATCATAACCGAACTCCCATTTGGGTTTTAAATTCTTCACGCTAAAACACAACAACTATACTGTTACAGGAATTTTTCGGGGCACAAACAACAAAAACGGGACAAGCTGTTAAAAATAGCATTAGCAGAACTTTTCCCGTTCGCCACAATAAACGTGATTTTATCCCACTATATTATAAACAGCTTTTTGAACAAGATATTTCAAAAACAATCATTTTCGCAATTTTTATTAATTTAGTCGAAAATAAAACAAACATGAAAGTACTTGTATTTTACACAAATTCATTCAGCTATACCCCCAAACTGAAAAACCTTGAAGATGCACCAGATCCGGGAGAAGGCAAAACATACGAGGACTGTATCCTTGCGTTCATACAGGTTGAAGAGCAGGATGAGGAAAAAGATGTAAAGAGCCGTGAGAAAAAACTTGTTAATCATCTGAAATGGGCTGCGAGAAAAAATAACACACAAAGAGTTATTCTTCACTCTTTTGCACACATTTCGTACTCAAAAGCATCACCCGACTTCACAAAACAGGTATTCGATGCAGCACAGGCACGGTTAGAGAACGGCGGTTTTGAGACATACCAGACACCATTTGGATATTTCCTTGACCTAAAAATGGATGCTCCGGGATACTCGCTGGCAAGGATTTGGGCAGAGTTGTGAGTTGAAGGGCTCTAGGGCTTTATGGCTAAAGGGTTAAAGGGTTATTTGGGGAAAACTGACAGTTGATAATCCTTTCTGCTTTGAACTTACGCCTTTATTCTTTTAATGTAGTTCTGTGATTCTTGGTATAAATTGAATTAAGGCAACACTGTTTTATGCTATCATACAGGCATATCATAAAAAATCGGGGATATAAAAATTCCACCCCCGATCAGTTTTTTCTGTAACAATCCTTTACGCTCCCAATGTAGCTACCATCACTGCTTTTATGGTATGCATGCGGTTTTCTGCCTGGTCGAATACCACTGATGCTTCCGATTCAAAAACATTTTCGGTAACCTCCATGCCATCGAGGCCGAATTTTTGGTATATCTCCTCTCCTATCTTTGTTTCAC
>JALVJU010000174.1 GCA_027034005.1 Marinilabiliaceae bacterium | reverse complement strand
GGGAGGGGGTGTTATGGGGATGCATGGAGTTTCCCGATTAGATATGTCAATATTTTGAAAGGGTCAAAAAAATAATATTATGAAAAAACATCTTCTTACACTGTTCGTTTTTTCCTTTGCAATCTCCTTTTTTGCACAGGAAACAGAGATAGTTTACCTCTCAGGCAGGGATGCTGCCTCGCCGGTAGAGTGGGATTTTATGGTTGATAAAGGCATGAAGGCCAATGTGCCGTCGAAAATACCGGTGCCGTCGAACTGGGAACTGCATGGCTTTGGCGGATACGACTACGGGCATGTTAAGGAAAAGCATGACGAAACGGGTTTTTACAAATATACCTTTCATGCAGATAAAGACTGGGCGGGTAAAAATGTGGAGATAGTCTTTGAGGGGAGCATGACAGATACTGAGGCGAAGGTCAACGGACAGTCTGCCGGCCCTGTGCACCAGGGCGGTTTCTATCGATTTAGTTACGACATCACAAATCTTATCAAGTCTGGTGAAGACAACCTGCTTGAGGTTACAGTGCACAAAGTATCGGCGAACCAAAGCGTTGAACTTGCAGAGCGTAAGGCCGACTTTTGGGTGTTCGGCGGGATTTACCGTCCCGTTTACCTGAAGATATCGCCAAAACAGCACATCGAGCGCCTTGCTATAGATGCCAAAGCCGACGGTAGTTTTCGTGTTGATGTTTTATGTAAAGGCCTGGAAAAGAAAGGAACGATCGAGGCAACCATCGTGGGAATGGATGGCAAGAGGACAGGAGAAATTTTCAGTTCTGACATAGAACCGGATATGGAATCTGTAACGCTTAAGACAAAGGTGACCGGACAAAAGAACTGGACGGCCGAAACCCCGAACCTCTATTTTGTTGATGTGGTGCTGAAAGAGGGGAAAAAGGTCCTGCACACGATGCGTGAACATTTCGGTTTCCGTACCATTGAGGTGAGAAAAGGAGAGGGTATATTCCTCAACGGTAAACATATCGTTTTGAAAGGCAGCGACAGGCATAGTTTCCGGCCGTCGCAGGGAAGGGCGCTGAGCCGTAAGCAGTGCCTGAACGATGTGCTGCTGATGAAAGAGATGAACATGAACGCGGTGCGTATGTCGCACTACCCTCCTGATAAATATTTCCTTGACCTTTGTGATGAGTACGGCATTTATGTGCTTGATGAACTTACCGGCTGGCAGCGTCCTGCATACGATACTGAGGTAGGCAAGAAACTTGTGAAAGAGCTTGTGACACGCGATGAGAACCATCCCTGTGTGCTTTTCTGGGACAACGGTAACGAAGGGGGCTGGAACACCGGGCTTGACGGAGAGTTTGCAAAATACGACCCGCAGAACAGGAATGTGTTGCATCCGTGGGAGCTTTTTGGCGATATCGATACCGATCACTACGAAGGGTTTGAGTCGGTGGAGAACAAGATGAAGAGCGGCAATATCTTTATGCCTACCGAACATCTTCACGGACTGTACGACGGCGGTATTGGCGCCGGGCTTGATGATATGTGGCGTGTTATGTGGGGCAATCCCCTGAACGGAGGCATGTTCCTCTGGGATTTTGCCGACGAAGGAGTTGTAAGGACTGATGAGGCATGCAGGATAGATGCAGACGGCAACCACGCCCCTGACGGTATCATGGGGCCGCATCATGAGAAGGAGGGAAGCTTTTTCACTGTTAAAGAGATCTGGTCGCCTGTTTACATCGAAACAAAGAAAGAGCTTACCGGAGATTTTGACGGAACTATCGAAGTTGAGAATAGGTATGATTTCAGGAATCTGAACAGCTGTACTTTCCGATGGGAGCTTATCAAGTATCCGGCTCCGGGTGAGGTTCACAAAAAAAGCACTGTCATGTCGGCCGGATTTATGCCGGGGCCCGATGTGCCTGCACGCACTAAAGGGGTTTTGAAACCCGAACTGCCTTCCGGTTGGAAGAAGGCAGATGCTTTTGTGCTCACTGCCTATGACTACAACAACGATAAGCTTTTTACCTGGAAGTGGAAGCTCGTTTCAAATGAAGAGGTCGTAAACAAGATTGTGACAAATGGTGGAGTTATGCCGGAAGTTGAAAAAGAGAAAGATGTTTACACAGTTACTGCAGGGGACTACAGTTTTTCTTTCTGTAAAAAGTACGGGATGCTTGTGGATGTGAAGAATGGTAATTGGTCGATACCTTTCAAAAATGGGCCTCTTTTTGTTTCTGATAAAAAAGCAGAAGCAGAGCCGAAGAAAAAAGTGAAGATCAAAGTAATGGATACTGAAGACGGAAAAGTCGTTGATGTGAAGAACCACCCTGATTTCGACAATCTGCAGTGGACAGTGATGAAAAGCGGCTGGCTGAAACTGGATTACACTTACACAATGAATGATACTGTAGAGTATATGGGTGTGTCGTTCGATTATCCTGAGCAGAGGATGCTTGGTATGACATGGCTCGGCAAAGGGCCGTACCGCGAGTGGCGCAACAGAATGAAAGGCGGCACTGTGGATGTATGGTACAATGCCTACAACAACTTTGAAGCCGGCACGCAGTGGGACTATCCCGAATTCCCCGGTTATTACTCCGATTTCAGTTGGGCGGTGTTCGATACAAAAGACGGATACATCACAGTTATGACAGACGATGACGATCTGTTTCTCAGGGTCTATGCGCAAAAGGACGGCTTTGAACCGAGAAAGGCGTACATGACCTGGCCGGAAGGAGATATCTCGTTTATGAATGTTATCCCTGCCATCGGAACAAAATTCCACTATGCCAAAAACCTTGGCCCGGAGGGTGAGCCGGTTGCAGCCAAAGGAACCTATTCGGGAACTCTCTATTTCTACTTTGGGTTGCCTGAGTAAAAAATAACCGCCGGCATTATGCCGGCGGTTGTTTTTTTATCTGTTTTTTTAGTGTTTAATCTTTTGTCTTTTGGAGGGAGCTGGTTTTCCTATGCAATTCCTTCTTCCCTGTGTTTTGCCACGATATCGTCTGCGAGGCGGTCGATGTTACGGAACGTTTCTTCGACAGGGGCTCCCTTTTGCACAACCGGTTTAAGTATCTCTGCTTTCATGCCTTTGACCATTTCAGACAGCACAGGCACCGATCTTTCTGTCCAGCCATACGATCCCATCACGGAAATGAATTTCACCTTAGGACGCAGTGCATTTGTCAGGTAAGCCGCATATACAGCGGCAGGGTGAGGGCCTCCCAGAACAGTCGGGCTGGCAAGGACTACCGTTGTGGCATCTACCAGTGCGATCGCAAGTTTGCCAAGGTCAGTAGCCTCTAAATTGAATTGTTGTACTTCCACTCCACGGTCGATGAGGGCACCTGTGAGATGTTCCACCATCAGCCGTGTGCTGTCATGCATGGAGATATAAGGCAGTACCACCAGGTTTTTCGGAGGTGCATCAACCCACTCTTTGTGTGCTTCGATGATAAGTTCCGGCTCACGGTATATCGGTCCGTGGCTGGGGGCTATCATGTCGATGTCAAGTTCCAGTACCTTCTGAAGGTTCTTGCTGATCATCTTACGGAAAGGCATCATGATCTCGGCATAATACCTCTTGGCCGCCTCGTACACTTTGATCTTGTCTTTGACGAACAGGTCGCTGGTAGCCAGGTGCGACCCAAAGAAATCACAGCTGAAAAGTATCTTGTCCTCTTCAAGGTAAGCTGTCATGGTCTCCGGCCAGTGTACCCATGGAGTGTAAACAAACCTGAGAGTCTTGTCGCCCAGTGAAAGTGTCTCTCCGTCTTGAACAGTTATAAAAACATCTTCCGGAAGATGCAACAGGCCCATCTCCATATCTTTACACTTAGGACTGACTACCACTTTTGCCTCCGGGAACTTCTCCAGCACAAAAGGAATACATCCCGAATGGTCCTGCTCGGCATGAAGGGAAACAAGATAATCCAGCTTGTCAACCATATCCAGTTGTTTCAGGAATTCCTCTTTCATCGACGGTTCATCAGTGTCAATCAGCGCAGTCTTTTCACTTCCTTTGATAATGTATGCATTGTAGCTCGTGCCGTCAGGCAGGGGGATCAAGGCATCAAACATTCGGCGGTCCCAGTCAATTGACCCAAGGCGATAGATATTCTCTTTTACTTTTATCGGATTCATTTTTTTATGTTTTTAAGGTTTTTGTAATCGAATAAAATTACGAAAAATAATCGAACTGAATTTAATCTGTAGCATAATGTTTTTTTCGGGTGTACGACAAAATCCACTTTTATGCAGTTTCTTTTTCTGCCGCAAAGGCGGAGAGACGCTAAGGGAAGATTTTCTTTTGATGCTGAAGAGACAGGGATAAACACAAAGAAAGGTCTGTGCGCCATATTTTCATTTTCAACTTTAAGCCTTTCTGTCACCCCAATGATCGCGTGGTGCGGTTGTCACGATTTTTGAATGCTGCGCCTCAAAAATCCCGCCAACCACGTTTGATTTTCGTGATTCATAACCCCGCCCTTCCGGACGGGGTTACTATTGTTACGCCCCGATGGGGCTTGGTTTAGTCATGGCTTATTGGAGAGTGTTAGGCTCTTTTAAATCGCTTAACGTTTGAATGTTCTTCGAACGATCAAAGTTCTAAAAGTTCAAAACTTTCGAGCGTCCTTGGACCTCGAAACGTTACAAAATAGTAGGCGTTTATTCATCGAATGACTACTTTGATGCTTTGTTAAGTCATCCAATGAATATAGGAGCACAATGTTTTATACCCCATTTTTATTTAGTGGATTTTGTCGTACACCCTTTTTTTCTGATGGCGGCAAAGGTTGTTTATGCTCTTAAATCTATTCAGAAAAAATATGTGTGGGTTGTGCTGTAACACACTTGTGATACCTGATGTTGAAAAGCTTTTTCGCGGTGAAAGATGATGATCAGAATTGTCCGTTTTGGATAGATATCTTAAACGATTGAAAAATAACCTAAAATAACCTTTGTACGTTACCTGAAATGCGGTTAGCCGGTTAATATTTTGTATTTTTGATACAAACAATAAATCAAGTAGATATGAAAATAATTTTATTTCTTCTGGGTTCGATGATATCACTTTCGGCCCTGGCACAAAAACAGTATCGTGATGTGCCGTACATTCAGCACTATGCGGAAAAGTTTATTTTGAGTGATGATCTTACCGGTACTGATCTCTTGCAGGTCGCTTCTGACAGGAACAGGAAAGTTGAGGTCCTGTCCGATAAAGGGCTGCTTCAGCCGTGGGACAAAAAACTCACAAAGGATGGTTACTACCGTCCGCTGGGCGATATGAAACTTCTCACCACAGGTAAGTATGAAGATCAGTTTGTTTACCTTACGCCTGATGAACTTCTGAGCAATGCATGGGCCGGTACTTTCTACATAAAGCACGGCATGTCGCATCCGGAACTTTTTGTTGTAGGACATAACTTCACGACACTCATTGCAGGTAAAGACGAGATAGCTCTTTTTCAGGACAAAAAGAAGGCATGGAGCGATACCCCCGGGGATTTTGAACCGTTAAAGATGATCTTCGACATGCAGGGTAAAAGGTTCCTGGTTCTTGCTAAAAACGGGCTTTATGAACTTAAATGTCCCGACAAAAAGTTCACGAAAGTTTATGATGCAACAGGGTTGACAGCTATGGCGCTTTACGATGGCAAAATCGTTGTGGGCACTAACGATGGCGTGGTTTACCTTAACGGAAAAGATTACTCCGTTGAAAAAACTGACAAAAAGCTGCCTTGGACTGAGATAACATCTCTTGAAAATATTAAAGGCGAACTGTGGTTTGGTTCAACAAAAGGGGCTTTCAAATTGCGTAAGGACGGCAAGTACGACTACTACGCATCGGAGCGATGGCTGACAGATGATGATGTGAAAAATATTGCTGAAGGCCCGGACAACAGTGTTCTTGTACTTACGAGAACGGGTTTGAGCAGGATAGATTTTGTTCCGATGGCCCTGGCGGATAAGGCGGAATATTTTGAGAAAATACAACGCAAACGCCACATTCGTTACGGACTGACATCTGACCTTGCTTTGAGAAAGAAAGGTGATGTCTCTACCGGATATTACCACGATACCGATAACGACGGATTGTGGACTTCAATGTACCTTGCAAGCGAGCTGTTCCGTTATGCCGTTACGAAGTCGGATGATGCAAAACAAAATGCTTATGAGGCATTTGAGGCGATGGAACGGCTGGCAACGATTGCCAATCTGAACGGTTTTCCCGCACGTAGTTTCGAACGTGACGGTTACGAAGTGGGGCAGGGCTCCAACGGTTTCTCTGAAGAGTGGCGCAAGGAGTATGAGAAGAAGTACGGCCGTATCTGGCGGTTGGCGGATGACAGTGTGTGGCGCTGGAAGTCACAGACCAGCAGTGATGAGTCGTGCGGGCACTTCTTTGCTTTTGCCCTTTTTGCCGAGCTGGCTCCTGATCAGGAGTGGCGCGACAGGGCTGTTGACCTGATACGCCAGGAGATGGACCATATCATGGAGCATGACTGGTATCTCGTTGACTGGAACGGTAAGCCCACTGCCTGGGGACGGTGGAACCCCAAGTATGTAAACAGTTTTCCCATAAATGTTGGTGACCGTCGCCTTAATTCTACCCTTGTGTTGGCTTTCCTTCAGACTGCCTATCACTTTACAGGGGACGAGAAGTACAAGAAAGCTGCAATGAAACTTATTAAAAAATACGGTTACGACGAGAATGCCAACCGCCCGGCATCAGTGATCCGTCATGTGGAAGGCGAACCGCTGAGCGACGGATGGAACCACTCGGATGATGAGATGTACTTCCTTACCGCACCTGCATTTGTGAGATACTCTTTCACAAAAGAGCAGGAGGAGAAACATTTTGCTGCTGTACAAAGCCACTGGAAGATGGAGCTGTCGGAGAAGAATCCGCTGTGGAATTTCTTTTATGCCATGGTGGGTGGTAAGGATTATGACCTTGACGGATCGATATGGTGGCTTCAGAGGTTCCCGATGGACCTGATAGGTTGGAACGTGACTAACAAACACAGAAAAGATATCACCCGTCTGCCGCCGAATTTCAGGAATCAGAAGTATCCGGAAGTGTTGCCGCCAGATGAATGTCCCTTGCACCTGCACAACGGCGCTTACATTGTTGACGGCGGGAATGACGGTATGCGTGAGTATGCACCATACATTTATCTGATGCCGTACTGGATGGGAAGATATGTAGGGGCTATCAGCGCTCCGCAGGCCGAATAGCAAAATTTAGTCGGGATTTGTTAATTATTTGGTAACTTACAGTCTTAATATTTAGCAATTTTAAGCATTGTTTTTGCTAAATCGGATCCCGGCATGAGATTAAAACTTAAAATATTATTTTTAATGATCAACCTGGGTGTGTTGCATGCCCAGGTTGATTTGCATAATGGCAGGTTCCTTCGCGGGCAGGTTTATCCTGAATTCAAAGTAACTTCCACTGAAGCCGATTTTTATGTTTCGCCAGAGGGCAATGACAGTTGGTCGGGGACTCTTGCAGAACCAAACAGTGACCGTACTGATGGCCCATTTGCGACCATTGAAAGAGCAAAGCAGGCAGTGAGGGAGCTGAAAAGCAGGGTCTATAAACCCGAAAAGGTGATGACCGACCCGAGGTATAAGGGTTCGCCGCACAAGTTCGGCTCAGGAAAGGATATCATCGTACTGTTACGGGAGGGCATTTACAATCTTGACAAGACCATAGTTTTTACAACGGAAGATGGAGGTGACCGTGTGGAGACAGACCTTCCCACGGGTGCTTTTGAGTATCACAAACTGAAAGACCACTACGTGACCTATGCTGCTTATCCGGGCGAAAAGGTAGTTGTATCGGGAGGAAAGACAATAGGCAACTGGAAGAAAAGGCACGGGGTGTGGGTAAGAAAGATTGATGACAAAACTATCAGTGAGCTTTTCGTTGACGGCGAAAGAATGACGAAAGCAAGAATGCCGGACAAAGGGTGGTTCTCAGTGGCCGAACAGCCTGTAGAACCGGAATGGTTCATCTACCGCAAGGGAGACATAAAAAATGCCAAAGCACTTGTTGGCGCTGACGTGTACATGAAAGTGCGGTGGACGAAGGTACATACAAAGGTATCAAAGGTTGATGAGAAGAGCCGGAAGATATATCTTGAAAAACCTCAGCCGGACATGCTGTATGTTCCGCCAAAGTACATAGTAGAAAATTCAGAGGCTGTACTTGATACTGTGGGCGAGTGGTTTTTTGATGAAAAGACAGGTGTGCTGAAGGTGATGTCGGGCAAAGACCTGAACAAAGTGCCTGTTTTATCTCCCGAAGTTTCGGAGCTTTTTGTTGTCAAAGGAACACCTGAAAAGCCGGTGAGAAACCTCAGGTTTTACGGGCTGGGGTTTGGTTTTACTGCACCCGGGGGAAGTGCTGCGATTGGACTGGAGTACGCGATGAACTGCGAGGTGCTTTACAACTACATTTCAAATGTCAGTCAGACAGCGATCCGCATGGGGTTGGGGTGTTACAACAACCTTGTTTCGCATAACATTATCACTGATGTGGCCAATGGCAGCGGTATTTACAACTCCGGTAATCCCCGTCCTAAAAGTTTTGAGGAGATAAATTCGGACAATAAAATTATTTTCAACAAAGTGATCGGTACGTACTCAACAGGTATCTCAACAAGAAATGCCGAGAGAACGGAAGTGATGCACAACTATGTGTCACAGACAGGCAGTTACGGAATTACAGTGGGCTCATGGCCAAATGTGGAAGAGAACATCGAGTCGTGCAACCTTGTGATGTTTAACCATGTTTCGTTCACCAACAAGAACAGGGATGATGAGGGAGGTATTGCCGTTTACGGCCTGACACATCGTTCGGTTGTGAGCAACAACCTTATTCACGATGTTACTCCTGCCGAAACAAATGAGAATGTGGGGCTTTTCTTCCAAAATATGTCAAAAGGGTGGAGCGTGACCGAAAATCTCTACTATAACCTGAAACAGGGCGAACTAAAGTACTGTGCGGCTTATCCTGTCGATAATGTGTACAAGGACAATTTTGTGATAGAAACGCCTGAGGTTGCCCCGGAGGAGATCATCACCGGGGTGCCGGAGTTCAGGTATTCGAATATGAAGGTTACGGCAGAAGAGTTTGAAACAGGCAAAGAGGTGACTATCACGGCGGAAGTGAAAAACACCGGCAGTTCGGGAGTAGGGGAGGTGATGCTGTATGTGGACTGTAAGGTGGCCGATACGCAAAAGTTCCCTGTAATCAAGGGGAACAGCCGTACCGTGACTTTCAGCTACAAGTTTACCGATCCCGGTAACCATACCGTTGCTGTGGGGCCTTTGAAACCAAAGCAGATAGATATCACCGGTAAGGCACTTTACTCCCTGTACAACGGGTTGAAAGTAAGCAATGCCTCCTTGCCTGAAGGGGATACCATCATGGTTAGTTCCATTGTTGAAAATGTAAGGAACGAGGACAGGACGGAAAAGGTACCTCTTTTGATCGATGGAAAGGTAAACAAAACGCAGGAGGTTTTCCTTAAAAAAGGAGAAAGCCGTATCGTTACGTTTGCTGTGTCACTTCCGGCCGAAAGGTACAATGTGACCATAGGCGATCAGCCGGCAAAGGAGATACGGTCCTATGCATCAAAACAGATAAAGATATCCGATGACAAACTTCATGAGTACTGTTCCGGTACGGCAAAGCCGTGTTCGTTCAGCCATTCGGACGGAAAGTACATGATAGAGTCTTGCGGCACCGACTTCCTCCATGCCGAGGATTCGTACGGCGCCATCTACCTGAAAGGTGCTGTAAAAGGCGATTTTGTGGCAACGGTTAAGGTTATCGGTTTCAGCAAGGATGTAAGCGAGTGGATAAGGGCAGGTATTTTTGTCAGGAATGATATTTCGAAAAGCAACGAAGCGGAGAGAGGCAGCAAGGGGGCTTTTCTTGCTTTTACAACGCCCAAACGTGCCGGAGCCCAGTGGGATGAGTTTGGCGACGGTTCCATGCACAACACCAAAAGTTACAACTACAACAAGGAAAATCCTTTCCCGGTATGGCTGAAAGTCGTCAGGGAGGGGAATTTGTTTACCGCCTACTACAGTTTTGACGGTAAGAAATGGAATTTTGTGCGTCGGTCCACACCTTTGCCGGGACTGAGTAATTCGATGGACATAGGCATGGCATCTGGCACGAACGACCGGAAGCCCTCGAAAGTGTGGTTTGAAGATTTCCGGATCATTGTGGAAAAGTAATAAGAACGATTAAAAAGATACGATTATGAGAAAAGCGGTTTTGTATTTGATGGCCCTGATGTTTTTTGCAGGATGTGCCCCAAAACAGGAAGACAACAGGACGGTGAAGGATGTGATGAGCGACCTTGTTACTAAACTTTACAAGAAGTACACTCCTGACGAGTTGCAGAAACTTACCAACGATGACATTGAGAAGATGCTGTCGCCTGATGAGAAAAAGGTGTTGGCAACAAAGTACTGGTCGTTTGATGCGAATGTTCCGGTAAATGTTTATGTCATTCGTGATGTCAATCAGAAAGAGGTCCCTTTCTGGCTGAAGGATTACGGTTTTGTAAAGACCGGCCTGACAGTGAAGAATGCCCATTACACTTACGATGTGTGGAAGAAGAAATTTCCGGCAGGAGATATCGGGCTTGGGATAAACGGTTTTGACGATCACAGGCCTACATACTTTGTGTCGGCTTCTCCCGTAAACAAAGGCGATAAATTAGTTTTGAGTAATTTTTACCCCAAAGGCCAGACCATAGAGAAGACAGAGGTTGGCTCAATGGTTTACCACGACTGGACCGAGCTTGTCCTGACCCAGGTTCCTGATGAGCTTAAGGGAGGACAGCTTCTTACCACTATTAGGGGACGTGCCGGCGATTCGGGGCTGATCGGCGGTTTCAGGCAGACAGAATACCCATCGTCGGAGAAGCCGGACCAGATAATGCTTACCTGGAGCAACGACCCGCGCACAACACAATCGATACAGTGGCGTACAAGCATAAAAAACAAAAAAGGGGTAGTGAGATACCGGCCCAAAGGAGGTGACAAGAACAAGTACAAAGAGGTTGAAGCCGAACCCAAAGTGATAGAGGATATGCTTTTGGCAAATGACAGGTATATCAATAGGTTTACAGCAAGGATATATGGGCTTAAACCGGCTACTGCATACAACTACATCGTTGGCAATCCGGATAAAAATATCTGGAGCGATACTTCTGAGTTCATCACTGCACCCGAAGGTAATGAGCCTTTCTCATGGGGATACTTTGGCGATACCCATAAGTCGAAAGGTTTTGGTGAACTGATCAATATGGCCTACAATAGGTTCCCGAAGGTGGCCTTTTACACTATCGGCGGAGACCTGGTGTCATCAGGCCTGAACAGGGATGATTGGGACAAGGAGTTTGCCTATTCTGCCAATGTGATAAAGAACAGGTCGCTGATGGCCGTGCCCGGAAACCATGATGATGCCAACGGGCTCGGGCCCCTGATGTATGTGGCAATGTTTGATTTCCCGAAGAACGGGCCTAAATCTATTCCGCCCGAATATACTTACAGCTTTGAGTATGGCGATGCCCTGTTCCTGATGATGTATGGTGACAAGATAGAAGAACAGGCCAAATGGCTCGAAAACCAGCTGAAGAACACTGATAAGAAATGGAAATTCGTGATGTTCCACTTTCCGCCGTACTCCTTCGATGAGGATAAATACCCTGATATCGTGAAGTCATGGGGAGCCTTGTTTGATAAGTATCATGTTGACATGGTTTTCAACGGTCATGTGCATTACTACATGCGTTCAAAACCTATCAACAACGGCAAGGTGGTAAAAGACCCGTTGCAAGGGACTATTTATCTGATCTCCATTGCCATTCCAAACCGTGGCGACCGCAAGTTTAAGGTAGAACCCTTCAGTGATAAGTTTGTACAGGGCGAGATGCTGTTCCAGAAGATCGACATCGACGGGAATAAACTTACCCTGAATGCATACAACGAAAAAGGCAAAGTGATAGACCATTTTGAGATCGTTAAAAAGTAATCAAGGATAATTGCGTAAAATTCAATAACTTTAAAGTCGTTGATAAACAATTGTTAAAACCGGATAGAACTAAATTTATGAATGAAAGATCAGGTTTAATCAAAAAAGTGATAATGCTTCTGGCGGTGGTTTCTCTTTGGGGGCTGCCGGGAAATGTACATGCCCAAAAGAAAAAGCTGTTCAATGGCAAGGGCCTTACCGGCTGGACTATCTACGGCACGGAGAAATGGTATGTGAAGGACGGGTTGCTGGTATGTGAAAGCGGCCCTGACAAGAAGTACGGATATCTTGCTACCGACAAGTATTACAAGAACTTTATCCTTGAGCTTGATTTCAGGCAGCTTGCCGACGGCAACAGCGGTGTCTTCATCCGTTCAACCATAAAAGGCACAAAGATCACCGGATGGCAGGTTGAGGTGGCTCCCAAAAAGAACAAGACCACGGGAGGCATTTATGAATCATACGGACGCGGATGGCTTATTAAGCCCGAACCGGAGAAAGCCGAATATCTTAAAGAAGGTGAATGGAACCACATGAAGATAAAAGTTGACGGTGATAGGGTTACCTCGTGGCTCAACGGCAAGAAGATGGTATCTCTTGAGGATGAGAAGATAGGTAAGGGAGAAGGTTCCATTGCCCTTCAGATACACAGTGGTGGAGGAATAAAGATCGAATGGAAAAATATCGAGATAAAAGAACTTAAACATTAAGAACATGAGAAAATCAAGAATTCCCGGATTGACCGGTGCCGGTTTGATTGGAGCACTCTTGCTGTTTGGCTGTGGTAACTCTTCAAATAAAAAAGCCGGTCAAGAAAAAGAAGTTAACAAGGAGGCGGCTGTAAACACATTGACAGATGCCGAGAAGGCTGACGGCTGGCAGCTTTTGTTCGATGGTAAAACGCTGAACGGCTGGAGAGGTATCGGGATTGATGAACCTCCAAAAGGCCATTGGGAAGTTGTTGATGGTTGCATTCATAAGATCGGCAAGGAGAATGTGCCGAGGCAGGCAGACGGCCAGCCCATAAAAGGCGGTGACCTTATGACCGATACCACTTTCAATGATTTCATCCTGAAGTTCGACTGGAAAATAAGCAAGGGTGGGAACAGCGGTGTCAAGTACAATGTCATTGAGGAAGTGTCGGTGAAGAATGGGTGGACAGGCGCCCTGGGTTACGAATACCAGGTTATTGATGATGTGAATTTCAAAGGCGGCCTCGGGCCCAAGCATCAGGCGGGAGCACTTTACGACATGATAGCTCCGAACAATAACAAGGTTTTGAAACCTTTGGGTGAGTTCAACACATCCAAGATCGTTTTTGTCGGCAATCACGGAGAGCATTGGCTGAACGGCAAAAAGATCGTTGAGTATGACATTGATTCTCCTGAATTCCAAAAACTGTTCCAGGAGAGTAAGTATCATGATCATAAAGATTTTACTAAGCATAAGATCGCACATATCGTTCTGCAGGATCACGGCGATGACTGCTTGTACAGGAATATCAAGATAAAAAGAGTTGATTAATAACCCCTTAATATTTAAACTATGAGTTCAAACAATTATTCAAGAAGGGATTTTATAAAAAAAACATCCCTTGGGGCAGTTGCCGGTTCGGTGATGCTCTCAACAAGCGCTAAGTCGTATGCCCGGATAATGGGCGCCAACGACCGCCTGAATGTGGCTGTGATAGGTATTCGCGGAAGAGGGGGAAGCCATATCAGGGCCTTTGCGGGTATGAAGGATGTCCAGGTTAAATATCTTGTTGATATCGATGAGAATCAGTTTGGAAGGCGGTTGAAAGAGGTTGAAGATATAGCAGGCTACCGTCCGCAAACCGAGTGGGACATGCGTAAGGTGTTCGAGGATAAAGACCTTGATGCCGTTTCCATTGCAACGCCTAACCACTGGCATGCCCTTGCTTCCATCTGGGCGGCACAGGCAGGAAAGCATGTTTATGTTGAAAAGCCGGCATCACACAATGTGTGGGAAGGTAAGAAGATGATAGAGGCAGCTCGCAAGTACAATGTGATGATGCAGGTTGGTTTCCAGAACCGTGCATTTGAATCAACGAACAAGGCCATAAAGTTCATTCGTGACGGTAAGCTCGGTGACATCTACATGACCCGCGGTCTATGTTTCAAGCCCAGGGCAGACATAGGTATTTATCCGGATGGTCCCATGAAGCCGGGAGAGAAGTTCCGCCTGAACCTTGAGACAGATCACTACCAGCCGCCTTACACAAAAGAATATCTTTCGAAAGTACACTACGATATGTGGCTCGGGCCTGCTCCGGAACGCCCGTTCAACAGGAACAGATTTCACTACAATTGGCACTGGTTCTGGGACTACGGTAACGGAGACACAGGTAACCAGGGGCCTCACCAGTTCGATGTGGCACGCTGGGCGCTCGGCAAAGATGAACTGCCGGTAAAAGTTTACTCTCAGGGCGGATACTTTAAGTACCATTCTATGCAGGAAACCCCCAATACTCAAACTTCACTCTTTGAATATGCTGACGGTTCCCTTTTGGAGTTTGGTACACGCGGATTATATACTAATCCGGAAGGTGTACTTCTTCCTGATGTTAAGGTTACAGGTGATGGTAAGATATCTGCCTGGTCGGATGCAAGTCCGGTGAAGATAGGAACTATTGTTCTTGGTACAGATGGCTGGATGCAGATCGATTCCGGTGGCAACTGGCAGACATTCTTCGGAAGAAAGAATGAGCCCGGTCCGACATCCGGTGATAAGGATGAATCATACAATCCGCTGGATCTGACAGGTGGAAGCGGCGGCAAAGGCGATGCCATCTTTGGCAATTTTATTGCTGCTATCCGTAAAAACGATCACAACTATCTCGTCAGTGATGTGGAGTCAGGACATCTTTCAACAGTATTGCCATTGATAGCCAACATATCTTACAGGGTTGGCCGTGAGTTAAGGTTAGATGGTCAGGAAGAGACTTTCATCAAGGACAAGGAGGCAAACAAGCTTCTTACCCGTGATTACAGGAAACCATATGTTGTACCTGATAAGGTTTGATTTGATAACATAAGTGGGGGCGCGA
>JALVJU010000173.1 GCA_027034005.1 Marinilabiliaceae bacterium | reverse complement strand
CCATCAGAAACTCACCCGTAGAGATATCGAGAAATGAGATCCCAATGACCTTTTTATCGATGTGAACACTCGCAAGAAAATTGTTCTCTTTGTGCTCAAGCACATTGTCATCAATGGCAACACCCGGGGTTACAAGCTCGGTTACACCACGTTTTACTATCTTCTTGGTAAGCTTGGGATCTTCAAGCTGGTCACACACTGCAACCCTCTGACCGGCACGTACCAGTTTAGGCAGGTAGGTATCCAGTGCGTGATGCGGAAAACCTGCCAGTTCAACATAGGAAGCTGCGCCGTTGGCCCTGCGCGTAAGTGTGATGCCGAGTATCTCCGATGTCTTTACCGCATCATCGGAAAATGTCTCATAAAAATCGCCGACCCTGAAAAGCAATATGGCATCAGGATGCTTCTCCTTGATGCTGTAATACTGCTTCATCAAAGGTGTCTCAACAGGTTTTGAAGATCTTACTTTTGCCAAGAGTACTAATTTTATTTTTGTTTAAAGTCCACAAATATAACCTCTTTAAGCAACTTTCAGAAATAGTTTTTTGATATAAAATTTATGTTTTGTACTTTTACGCTTCAACAAAAACATTTGATCATGAATGATGTGATAAAAAATTTTGGCATTACTTTAATTATCATAGGAGTTATCATACTTGGATACTATGCAGCAAATCATATCACAAGCAACACTCCTTTGGTTGTATCTTTTATCCTGATGGTCGGGGGGATGGTTCTTCACATTATCCTGAACAGGATTCTGGATTAATTAAAACATCAGGGAAAAAGTATATCAGGCATACCTTTGCGGGTCATGCCTGTTTTCTTATCACCCCGTTGGAATAGTACGGAACGATCTCACTCTCATTCATCCTGAAACAATATTCCAGGTCTTTTTCGTATCCCTTCTTTTTTAATGACCGGTAATGCTTTGCTACAGATACCGCCCCGGAAATATCATCTTTTGAAAAAAAATAAAATGAATGTACAAGATGTGCAAAATCTGAAAGTTCAACATCTTCCCGGCTCTTAAGCATGTCAATCAGATAACCTGCACACAAGCCGTCTTCGAGGGTATAATCACCATTAGTTCCTGAGCAGATCAGAGTTATTCTCTTTTCATTTTTCAACAACTCCACCACCGCTTCTGCATTCAGGAAAGAAGCGATAAGCACCCTGTCGGCTTCTGACGCCTTACGTATGGCCAAAGTACCGTTTGTTGTTGTGAGCACCAGTATTTTCCCTTTTACAACATCATCCATGTAAGAAAAAGGGGAATTGTCAAGGTCAAAGCCGGGAATAATTTCGGCATTGCGCTCACCACCCAGCAACACCCCCTCGCCGGTCTTTTCCTTCACCTCATCGGCCTCGGCAGGTGTAAGAACGGGAACTATCTCTTTAATGCCATTTTCAAAAGCCGTGACCATAACCGTAGTTGCCCTTAAAACATCAATAACCACAGATGTAGATCCTTCTATGATACTACGGTCAACATACTTTGCCGAGGGTATAACTTCTATCTGTTTCATAAAGTGTTATATTCTGGTCCCCGAAATTAATAATAATCTGCATTCTTTCTTTCTTAATTTCTCAAATCATTTTTCCCTTCTCATGTCTCATGTACAACTGCCTGAACCTGTACAGCAACACAAGGCTTACCGTTGACAGACCGGAAAGATAGCCGACCCATATTCCTGCCGGGCCAATGCCTGCAACAAAACTAAGGATATATCCGACAGGGATACTTACCACAAGGTATGCAACAGCAATAACTATCATCGGGAAAACCACATCTTCCATTCCTCGCAGGATACCGATCATCACAACCTGCAACCCGTCGAACATCTGGAATATGGATGCCACGATAAAAAGGGAGGCAGCTATTTCGATCACTTTCGTATCTTTTATAAAAAGTCCGGGAATGACATTGCGTGTGAGCATAAATATCACTGCAGTGATGCTCATGAACAACACGACCATGTGGATAGATGCAAATGCGGAATATTTCAATTTGTCGTAATCATTCTCTCCCCTGAACGTACTGACCTTGATCGTGGTTGCCGAGGCAAGCCCGGATGACATCATAAAAGTAAGACTGGCGACAGATATCACTATCTGATGTGCTGCCAGCGGATCTTCGCCAAGCCAACCCATCATGATACCGCCGAGACTAAAAGCAAAAACCTCGATGATAAACTGTATGCCCATAGGCCCGCCAAGTTTCAGTATCTGCAATGATTCCTTCAACGAAAAACTGACCTCATCGTGTATCTTCCTGAAACGCGCAAAAAACTCCAGTCTGCGGAACATTACCCAGAATGCAACTGCCATAAATATTCTTGATATCAGAGTGCCTATACCTGCACCAAGCAGTCCCAGTTCAGGGAAACCGGCCTTACCGTAAATGAGAAGATAGTTGAAAATAATGTTGACAATATTTCCCGATATCGTGATTATCATTGCCAGCCGGGTATTTGAAATGCCTTCGGCAAACTGCTTAAAACTGGCAAAATGCAGAAAAGGAAGTATAGATACAGAAATGACCAGGAAATAGGGAACACCAAGCTCGACTACCTCATCGGGCTGTCCCATGCGCGGCATGAACAATGCGACTATGAACGACAACAAGATCAGCATCACCCCGATAAACAGGTTTACCCTGAACCCCTGATGGAACCAGTGAACCGCCTCTCTCTCATCTCCCCGGCCTATCGCCTTGGCCACCAGTGGCGTGATGGCATACGAAAAACCAATCCCGAAAACCAGGATGATGACAAAAATGCTGTTGGCAAACGATGCTGCAGCAAGGGCAGATGTGCCGACCCGTCCCACCATCACATTATCCACAAGCCCAACAACAGTCTGCCCGGCCTGTGAGATTATCACCGGCAGGGCAAGTTTCAGGTTCGACGAATAAAACTTTCTATAGTTCTTTAGGCTCAGCTCCATTTAATCAACATACAAATAAAAATCCCTTACCAACCTCGAAAACTCTTCTGTGTATTCATGCCTTTTGCCTGTCTCCACTGCAATATCTGTTTCTTCAACAACAGCCATCTGCATTTTTGAGAAACTTATCAGCACCCGCACAAAATACTTCTCGCTGTTATGCTTTACATTCAAAATCCTTTCGGGATAAAGTCCGCTCTCTGCTGCTTTTGACAGCAACAACTGTTTATTCTCAAACGGGAATATCATTCCCAGCCGCCCTCCTTCCGCAAGCAGGCCGGCGCCAAAACGGAACAGATCACCGGGAGTTAAGGTATCGGCATGCCGCGCCAGCCGTCTCTGTTTCTCCTTCGACTTCTTGCTGCCGATAAAGTATGGCGGGTTACAAACTATCAAATCATACTTTTCGCTGCTTTTCCCGGCAAACTCCTCCAACGAACTGTTAAACATTTCAACCCGGTCAGGCCAGGGAGACATCTTTACATTTTCACCTGCCTGTTCGCATGCATCAGGATCGATGTCAATAGCATCTATCAACGCTTCCGGGGCTCTTTGTGCGATCATCAGGGCAATGAGCCCGGTTCCGGTACCGATGTCCAGCACTCGTTTTACACCTGTCACATCAACCCATGCACCAAGCAAAACACCGTCAGTGCCAACTTTCATGGCAGTCCTGTCCTGATGTATTTTGAACTGTTTAAAGGTAAACATGGGATCAGTTGAAAGTTAAAAAGTAAAAAGTTGTAAAGTTAGAAAGTTTAAAGTTAGAAAGACATTTTTAGATATTGGGGGCGCGACTGGCAGTCGCACTCCCAACATGGTAGTATACCTTCCGGCTTCAAGCTTCGAGCTTCACACTTTCAAAATTTTTCATTCACTCCCAAACCAAAAAGAGCAAAGTCATATTTCACCGGGTCACCGGGATCGAACTCTCGCAGTACCGCCGTCACCTCTTCCACTGCCTTCCAATCGCTCTGCTTACGGTTCAGTATCCCCAGCTTGCGGGCTACATTCCCGGAATGAACATCAAGCGGCAGATAAAGCTCTTTTGGCTTTATCGTCTTCCAGATACCGAAATCCACTCCCTTTTCATCATCCCTGACCATCCAGCGCAAGAACATGTTCACACGCTTACCTGCCGAACCCTTCATAACATTGGCATAATGCTTTTTTGTCCTTTCCTGCGGGGAATACGAAAAAAACTTCTGCCTGAAATGATCTATCGCCTCTTTCACTCCTCCCTGCTTCATGCCCTCTGCAAAAATCGCTTCCATATCCCTATATTCGGTGTAAATATTTTTCAAAGCTTTCAGGAAATACATCGCATCAACAGGTTGGAAAGTGCGGTAGTAAAAAGTCGCAAACCTCTCCCACTCCTCTTCAGAGGCATTTTGAAGAAAATCGTACGGCTGATCCTCCATGAGGTCCATCAGCAAATTTGCCTTTTGAAGTATCAGGTCGCGCCGCCCCCATGCAATGGTTGACGACAGAAACCCTGCTATCTCAATATCTTCTTTCCGGGAATACCTGTGCGGTATTGAAACGGGATCATTTTCAATAAAACCTGTACAGTTGTACAGATCCGCCTTTTCGTCAAGAAACTCTTTTATCTCCTCTGATGTCATCCCTGAAACTAAACCTTATTACCGTCATCTTCAATGATACCGTCACGCATGGAAACCACCCTGTCGCACATTTTTGCAAGATGCAGATCGTGAGTAACTATCACAAAGGTCTGATTAAACTCATTACGGAGTGAGAAGAAAAGCTGCTGCAACTCCTCCTGGCTCTTTGAGTCAAGGTTACCGGACGGTTCATCGGCAAAAACAACAGCAGGCGAATTCATCAAGGCACGGGCAATGGCAACACGCTGCTTCTCGCCCCCGCTAAGCTCCGAGGGTTTATGGTCGAGGCGGTCCGAAAGATTTAAAAAAGTGAGAAGCTCCTTTGCCCTTTTTTCGGCTTTCGACTTGCTGTCCCCTTTTATCAGGGCAGGTATCAAAGCATTTTCGATCGCGGTAAACTCGGGCAAAAGCTGATGAAACTGAAATACAAAACCGATATTCTCATTCCTGAACTTGGCCAACTGAAACTCATTCAGCTTACTTATCTCAACACCGTTTATGGAAACCGTACCGCTATCGGGCTTGTCGAGAGAACCAAGGATCTGCAGCAGGGTGGTCTTCCCCGCCCCGCTGGGCCCGACAATAGATATCACTTCACCCTCCCTGATTGAAATATCAATTCCTTTCAGCACCTCAAGAGTGCCAAAAGATTTATGTATGCCGTTTCCGGTTACCATATCCATACCGATCACAATAAAAAATAAATATAAATTATATACAATATTACAAGTAATGCACCTTTCCACCTCCTTATCACGCCATTTTTAAGCGGCAGTAACATCAGAAAAAGGAGAAGTGCTATTCCCATCATCCAGAAGTAATCCCCGGCAGGGAATATCAGGAATTTACTGTTTACGTTGAGAGGCTTAACAGTAGCTGTTATCCCTAGAATCGCAAATATATTGAAGATATTTGACCCGATAATGTTACCGATTGAAATATCGGTATTCTCCTTAAATGCAGCTATCAGAGAGGTTACCAGTTCAGGCACACTTGTACCAAAGGCGATAACCGTGATACCAACTACCCTCTCGCTTATGCCAAAACTCAGTGCGATACTTTTTGCACTTGTCACCAAAAAATCAGATCCCCAGTAAAGCCCGGCAACCGATAGAACAAAGATCCCCAAAACGAGAGGCAAGGCCATCTGTTTAGACTTTAACTCCGCCTCAATCTTCTCCCCTACTTTTATGTTTTTTACCCTTTGTGTGTCATAAAGCAGCCATGACATGTACAGTCCCAGCAGTATCAGAAAAATGATCCCTTCCCACCTGTTAAGTATCTCATTGTTCAGGCCAAACAGATAAAGCAAAATGGAAGCGATCATCATCACTCCCCAGTCAATCCACAGCGAAGGCTTTTTTACACGCAGGGGATAGATAATGGCGACAAAACCAAGCACCAGGGCAATGTTGGCAATATTGGAACCAATGACATTACTGATGGAAATATCTGCCGAACCGGCAAAAACGGCTTTAAGGCTTACGAATAGTTCGGGAGCCGAAGTGCCGAAAGCAACTACAGTAATGCCTATCACCATATCACTTATCCTGAACCGTTTTGCTATCAGCACGCTTGAATGGACCAGATAATGGCCGCTGCCAAAAAGTAATGCGAAACCCAGTATCAGTAAAAGATAATCATTCATCAGGACAGTATGTATTTTGCAGATAAAAACAAAAGAATGGCTTTACTTCTCATTCTTTGTTTCGGTTCCGGGTTCTTCCTCTTTAACCTCTTGAGTTGTTTTTGCTTTGGCTTTAGGCTTTTTCTTTGAAGTTATAATCTCTCGGTTCACTACAGGTTCCGGCTCCTCCTCTGATTTTGGTTTATCTTCAGTATTCTGTGTGTCTGAAACCCTCTTTTCGTCAGCAATATCTTTGGAGTCAGTTTCTGCTGAAGGGTTGCTTTTTTCTATCACTTGCATCTCCTCTTCATCATCCATATCCAGTTCCGTAGGATAAGGTTCATTCTCCACGCTGTAAGGATCAAAGCTTTCTGTAGTCGTTTCACTGAAAGAACTTTCAAAATCACTTACCTCATCATCCAGTGCGCCCTTGGCATCATCAAACTCCTCTTTTATTGGCTTTGTAGTCTCGTTCAATTCCCTCTTGATCTCTTCCGTAGCTTTACGGAATTCACTCATCCCTTTACCGAAAGTACGTGCAAATTCAGGGATCTTATCAGCACCAAAAAGCAACAGGATCACTAATACAACTATTACGATCTCACCTCCTGATATAAAAAGTAATGTGTTCATAACATTTTCATTTACCCTTCTGCATTATACTATTACCTTAATTCAGCAAGAGTCTTTCTGCTGCAACCTCCAAAGTTACACCAATATTGAAAATGCTCACTTGTAGCTTCTCACCGTAGCTAATGCTACGCCTGCGATGCTTCTTCGCTGCGCCTGCCTGGCTGCGCAGGCAGACAGGCTTCCCAATATTGGCACACCTTTGAAGCTTTCGCTACAAAACACTCTTGCGGATTTAAGGTTTTACAAAGATAATAAAATCAGCATATCATAAATAAAAAACCCTCCAACTAAACAGAAGGAGGGTTTTTATCAGTTTAAAAAAAACTATTTTTTCTTTAAGGCATCTTTTGCTTTTTTCTTCATTCTTCTGTCATCAATGGCCTGTGCAATTGGCGTAGCTATGAAGAGTGAAGAATATGTACCAACTACAACACCGATCATCAGGGCAAATACGAAACCGCGAATCACTTCACTTCCAAAGAGGAAGATCACAAGCAGTACGACAAATGTTGTCAATGATGTATTCACTGTACGGCTGATAGTAGAGTTAAGTGCCGAGTCGATAACTTCCACCCTGTCTTTCTTCGGATGCAGCCCAATGTACTCCCTGATACGGTCGAATACTACCACGGTATCGTTAATAGAGTAACCTATCACTGTCAGTATCGCTGCAATAAACGCCTGGTCGATCTCAAGTGAGAACGGCATTATATGGTATGTGAGCGAGAACACTCCCAATACTATCAGAACGTCGTGCACAAGTGCCACGATAGCACCAAGTCCATACTCCCAGTTACGGAAACGAAGCAGGATGTACAGGAAGATAACAACCAAAGAGAAGAAGATGGCATAACTTGCCTTCGTCTTGATATCGGTTGCAATGGTAGGCCCTACCTTTTGAGAGCTCATCCTGTAATCGGAAAGGAACTTCTCCTTTGAAACATTGTCACCAAGGAATGGTTTCAATCCTTCATAAAGTTTTCCTTCCACAATATTGTCAACATCCTCACTATTATTTTCAATATCAAAGTTAGTAGTGATACGCACCTGGTCTTTCTCTCCAAATGTTTTAACCTCTACTGTTGCACCTTTAAATTCAGTAAGAAGTGCTTTCTGTATATCAACAGAAGAAACAGGTTTGTCGAAACGAACAACAAACGAACGGCCTCCTGTGAAATCAATACCTTGCTTTAACCCTTGGGTTGCAAGGGAGAAAATGCCGATAAGCAGTAACACTCCTGAAATTGCAAAGAATATCTTACGCTTTTCAAGGAACTTGATATTTGTGTTCTCGAACAGGTGCTCTGTCAACTTGGTTGTAAATGTAAGCTTGGCATCCTTTTTCTTGAGTATTCTTTCAAATACAAGTCTTGAAATAAATACAGCAGTAAAGAATGATGTTGCGATACCGATCATCAACGTAGTTGCAAAACCTTTGATCGGGCCTGTACCGAACAGGAACAGGATAAGACCTGTTAGGAATGTTGTTATGTTTGAGTCGATGATGGCGGAGAATGCATTCTTGTAACCATCGGCAAGAGCAAGCCGCACTCCTTTACCTGCACGCATCTCCTCCTTGATACGCTCATAGATAAGTACGTTGGCATCCACCGACATACCTATCGTCAGCACGATACCGGCAATACCAGGAAGTGTAAGAACGGCCCCGAAGGATGCAAGGACTCCCATTATGAAGAACATATTGGTAACAAGTGCCATATCAGCCACCATACCTGCTCTCCATCCGTAATACAATATCATGTAGATAAGAACAACGATAAATGCCCAGATAAATGACATCAGGCCATCGTGTACTGCCTCGGCTCCAAGAGAAGGGCCAACAACAGTATCTTCTACGATCCGTGCAGGAGCAGGCAGCTTACCGGATTTAAGAATGTTAACAAGGTCATCTGCCTCCTGAGCGGTAAAGTTACCTGTGATCTGGCTACGTCCTCCCTTGATCTCTGACTGAACCGTCGGGAAACTGTAAACATATCCGTCAAGTACGATGGCAATACTTTTACCAATGTTGTTCTTGGTAAGCTTTGCCCATGTTTTGGCACCCTCGGCATTCATGCTCATGTTCACCTCGAACTGGCTGCGCTGGTTCAGGTTCTTGCTTGCATTTACAATGGCATCACCTTCAAGCGGCGGACGTCCGTCGAAAGTTGATACCTTAAGAGCAACAAGCTCAAAATATGAATCTTTATCATTAACAGGACGGGCCGTGTAATACCTCACATTTTCCGAAGGCATCGGCTTAACGGTCCACATCAGCTTAAGGTCTTTAGGTAAAAGAGCCTTAACAGACGGTAAGTTCAGATATCTGTTAACTTTTGATGTGTCTTTTGCAGCAGCAATGCCCACAACAGGCCCGTTTGGGTTCTGGCTGGGGATAAGATATGAGAAAAGTGAATGTGTTGCCAGGGCAGACAATGAATCTTTCTTCAGGCTGTCAGCTTCCATATCCTGGAGAAGAGCCAGCTCCTCATTAGCTTGCTTTGCCTTTTGCCCTGCTGTCTTTGTAGTATCGCCTTTGGCCTTTGCACCGGATTCCTGCTTTGCAGCTTCTATCTGGCGTGTTTTGGCATCCGCCTCAACAATATACTTATATATCTCTCCGTTGTTGTATGTCTCCCAGAACTCAAGACTTGCCGTTCCCTGAAGCAGTTTCCTTACACGCTGAGGATCCTTGATACCCGGAAGTTCGATAAGAACACGGCCGGCTTTTTCAAGTCTCTGAATGTTAGGCTGAGTAACACCGAACTTATCTATCCTTGTACGAAGAATATTAAAAGCATTGTCAATGGCACTCTGTGTCTCTTTCCTGATGACATTTAAAACCTCTTCATTGGTAGAATTGTAGTTAACCTGCCCTTTAAGCGCCACCGTGTTGAAAATGGTAGACAACTGGGCATTGGGATCAAGCTCGTGGAATGCTTCACCGAACAGTGTGACAAAATCCTTGTTTGAGGTCTTTTCACGCTCCTCGGCCAGCTTAAGTGCCTTCTGGAATATTGGATCGGTATTGTAGTTTGACAAAGCACGGATGACATCCGATACTCTCACCTCAAGAATAAGGTTCATACCGCCTTTCAGGTCAAGACCAAAATTAATCTCTCTCTCCTTACATTCCTGATAAGTATATTTCCTCAATCCAAAAAGGAAATTGTAAACCGGAAGGTTCTTTACCGAATCAAGGTATGCCTGCTCTCCCATTGGCGACGCCTTTGCCTCTTTCTCAACTTTCTTTGTTACGTATGTAAAAGACAACTGATATAAACTCACTAACGCCAGGAGAATGGCAAATAATCTTATTGCTCCTTTGTTTTGCATTTGTTTTTACTTTTAAAAATATTCTTCTGTTTATATAATTCCGTAATTAACCGCGCAAATATATTGGTTTTTTTTTAGAAAATTTAATGAACTATTAAATTGTATTTCGATAACTTATCTTTGTTATTCTTTTATCTCTCTAAAACCCTTAGACAGTAAGCATTACAGAATAAAACAAAGTTTTATAACTTTGTGAAAATATATACGGCAATGAGGGTAAGTGAAGCGTCAAAGTTAAATACTCCCTTTTAAGCTTAAATTTTTATTAACTTTATATTTAGATAATCTAACTGCTAAATCGAATAAACATGGAAATCCAGCGTACTTTTGATATCCTTGATGAGTTAAAGAAGAACAATGACAAACCGGACATTCTTGCTGCCAAAAGAGACGGGCAGTGGATAACATTCAGTGTAGATGAATACATCCGGAATGCACTGTTTTTCAGTTATGGTCTTCTGGCTAAAGGATTCAAAAAAGGTGATAAGATCGCCACTGTATCGAACAACCGGCCAGAGTGGAACTTTGTCGACATGGGCATGTCGATGATAGGCGTAATTCACGTTCCCATTTATCCCACCATTGGCGATGATGAATCAAAATACATCCTCGAACACTGCGATGCAAGACTGCTGATAGTCTCTGACAAGGCTTTATACAAAAAGCTGAGCCCCATTATAAAAAAGATAAGAAAAATAAAAAGCATCTATTCTTTTGATATAATCGAAGGGGTAAACCACTGGAGCGAGATCGCAGATATTGGCGAAAAAGAAAAAATAAAAAGAAAAGATGAATTCTTAAAAATAAAAAACTCTATCACCCCTGACGAAATTGTTTCTATAATTTACACTTCCGGAACCACCGGAATGCCCAAGGGAGTGATGCTTACCCATAACAATTTCATGAGCAATGTGGCCGGAACAGCTCACAACTACGACCTCAGTGCTAAAGACAAAGCCCTAAGTTTCCTTCCCCTGTGCCATGTTTTCGAAAGAATGGTAAACTATCTGTACCAATACAAAGGGGTCAGTATTTATTATGCCGAAAACCTTGGAACGATAGCCCGTGACCTGAAAGACATCAGGGCAAGTATCTTCACTACGGTACCAAGAGTTATCGAACGCATTTACGATAAACTTGTAACAAAAGGAAACGATCTGGATGCATCGAAAAAGAAAGTATTTTTCTGGGCAATGCGTCTTGGTGAGAGATATAATGTCAGAGGGCGTATCAACCCCATTTATGCAATGAAGCTCAGGACAGCACGCAAGCTGGTTTTCTCAAAATGGCATGAGGCTTTCGGAGGCCGGCTCAGGCTAATCATAAGCGGTGGTGCAGCTCTCCAGCCCCGGCTCAGCAGACTGTTCTTTGCAGCAGACATCCCTCTCATGGAAGGTTACGGCCTTACCGAGACATCGCCTGTGATAGCTGTTAATCATATCAATACGCCAGGGAACCTTTATATCGGATCGGTAGGCCCCGTGCTTGACAATGTGACAGTCAAGATAGATGATGACGGCGAAATACTTGTAAAAGGGCCAAATGTGATGAAAGGGTACTACAAAAATGAAAAAGCCACAAAAGAGGTAATTGATTCTGAAGGATGGTTCCACACCGGTGACATAGGCAAACTGATAAAAGGGAAGTTCCTTGCCATCACCGACCGCAAAAAAGAGATGTTCAAACTATCGAGCGGTAAGTACATTGCTCCACAGGCAATCGAGAACCTGTTCAAAGAGTCAAATTTCATCGAGCAACTGATGGTCATCGGAGAAAGCGAGAAGTTTGCCAGCGCCATCATCTCTCCTAATTTTGAATACCTGCATAGCTGGGCTCATGAGCACAAAATACATTTCCGCGACAACAAGGAACTTGTACAAAATGATGAAGTGAAGGCTATTTACCAGAAAGAGGTTAACAAGTTCAATAAATTGATAGGAAAACATGAGGAGATAAAACGCTTCCGCCTGGTATGCGAACCGTGGACATCGGCTACCGGGGAACTGTCTCCTACCCTGAAACTCCGCAGGAGGGTACTTTACAAAAAGTATGCAAATATCATACGTGAAATATACTCTTACGGCGAAAACGAAGCCAACCGGGGATCGATAAGTTTCTGAAAAAACAAAGCCTCCGAGGTAAGACAATCTCCGGAGGCTTATTTTTTTACTTTGAATTTCTATTCAAATAAGAAGCCATAAGGACGTGAAATGGCCGACTCTAACTCTCCAAGACTAACATTCCTGCCAAACCTGAAATACTCCTTCTGCTCAAAATACACCAGGATAGTAGGTACTGCAAAAACCTGCTTGAAAGCGGCTTCATCAGGCTGCTTGTGAGTATTGACATATACAAACTTCATGCCCGGGAAGGTATCGGCCAGCAATTCCTTTACCTTTGGTTTCAGCACCTTACATACGTTACAGTCATCATGGGAAAAATAGACCAACAAGGCATCATTCTCCGCAATCTCCTTGTCTAATTCAATCGGTGTGTACTCTTCTTTATTACTCATTGGTTTAAATTTTCCGCGAAGTTACAAAAACAAAGATTATGCAGCAACAGGTTGAACTTGCTTACCAGACAAATCGTTTCTAAGATCAGGTTCAACCCTATTTAAAGATTTGCACCCGAGACTATTCTTTAACGATCAAAACAGTAGCGTATGCAGCAATCCCTTCTTCCTTTCCAACGAAACCAAGCTTTTCGGTGGTGGTGGCCTTTATGGCAATATCATCCATGTTTATGCCCATGACACCGGCCAGCACCTCCTGCATTTCATCGATCAGAGGTTTTATTTTTGGCTTTTGAAGCGCAATGGTCGAATCAATGTTCCCTATCCGGTATCCTTTCGAGGCGATGAGCTCAACACTATTTTTAAGAAGTATCTTACTGTCGATATTTTTAAAATCGGAACTGGTATCCGGAAAATGGTACCCAATGTCACGCATGTTGGCAGCCCCCAGAAGGGCATCACAAATGGCATGTATCAAAACATCTCCGTCGGAATGGGCCACGCACCCTTTTACATGACCCAGCTTTATTCCGCCCAGCCAGAACTCTTCCCCCTCTGCAAGGCGGTGGACATCATATCCAAATCCGACCCTTATTTTCATGTCTTTAACTATCTGTGCTTCTTATATGATTTTTCCCCACCTTTACCGCCATACTTACTAAGGTCGAACCCAAGAGTAATACGGATAGTGTTCGCAAGCGGGTTGTTGGCCTGCATTGGAATTATGTACGAAGCATCAATGTTGAACATGTTGAACTTCAGGCCAATGCCTGCGGTGGCATATTTTCTGTTACCTTTATTTGCACTCTCATGATGATAGCCTGCACGTATGGCAAATTGCTTATTGTACCAATATTCAACGCCGCTTGAGACCCGGATCTCCTGCAGTTCCTCCGAAAAACCTCCGGGGGCATCGGAAAATGAATTGAACATGCCTGAAATAACCGACGTATTTTCATTTGTCGAAGTTGTATCAGTAGGACTAGAAATTATTGATGGCACTAATAATTTATTTATATCAGCCGTGAAAATTAACTCATTATACTCATCCAACCGCATTCTGTATGCCGCTCCCAGCCTCAAATTAGTAGGTATAAACTCCTTGGTGTTCCCTCCATCATAACTTATCTTCGAACCAATGTTCGAGATATTTATCCCGGCACTAAATTCCGAATCTTTTCCATGCTTGCCCCATGTCGTACGATAATAAAATGCCACATCGGCAGCAAAAGAGCTTCCCGCTTGCAACTCTGTACCTGATATCAGGTATCCTCCGTTAAACAGATCGGAACGGATATACCTGAATACAACGGCGCCGGAGAAATGATCGGACAAGACCCTGGAATATGCAACATCAACTGCAAATTCATTTGGATGTCCCATGCCCTGTACAGTACCCGATATGTCATTGAATGTAATATCTCCCATGGAGAAGTATGTCAGAGACGAACTGACGACCTGCATCTTATCAATCCTGTAAAAATAGGTCAAATAGGACAGGTTTATATCTCCCACAAGTTCCCTGAGCCAAGGGGTAAAAGCTATGGAGGCACCCATACTGCCATCAATAAATGCATATTTGGCCGGGTTCCAGTATTGAGAGTTAATATCAGGAGAGGTGGCAACACCAGCATCTCCCATGCCCCCGGCCCTTGATTCCGGGGAAATGTTCAGAAAAGGGACTGCCGTGCTAATAATATTTGCTGCCGCGCTCTCTCCTTTTCCCTGTCCGTATGCTCCAGGCGCAAATAGGATCAAAACACTTGACAAAACCAAACTTTTTATAATCTTCATCATTTCTCTCACGTTTCTGTTTATCGTTTATTATGAAATCATTTTCCCCATTAAAGAACAATAAAGGCGGTAACCTTCCGCAAAACACCCTCTACGAAAAAAGAGGACATTAGTTTTATACACAAACTAAAAAAAACATTTTTTATTATTTGGTGACAAGGATTTTTTTTGAAAAAACAGTCGATTTACCTGTTTGGGTTAGAACATTGAACCGCACAACATATATCCCCGGGCCTAATCTTACACCATCGGAATTCACCGGATACCATGATACCGGCTGGATACTGCTGCCTTGCGAAACGGTCTTAATATTTTCCTTGTTCAATAACTGTCCGCTGATAGTATAAGTAGACATCTCAATATTTACCGATGAGTTAGGCTCGTCATGAGTAAAATAAAGCTGTGCCGAACCGGAATAACCTACCGGGTTCGGAAAAAAACTGACTTGCTCAACATTTAACTCACCTTTGTCATCTACATTAAAACCTATCTCTGCTGTGGACGAGTTGTTCAGGTTATCCCATGCCTTGAACGAAAGTTTATGTGGCCCTGGCGTTTGCTCCGGGAGCTGAAAAACCACCATCCCTTTCTGATAGCTGTTTGGCTCCGCCTGAAAATAACCGTTCATCACCATGGTACGGCTTTTATCGTCATCAA
>JALVJU010000172.1 GCA_027034005.1 Marinilabiliaceae bacterium | reverse complement strand
ACTTTTACCTCTTCATACCCCATTTTCGCCATCTTTTCCACTTCGAGGGTGGCATAGCCGAACTCTTCGACTATCTTTCCGAGCAGGAGGTACACGCCGTATCCTTTGAAGGGATATTGTTTTAAAGAGTTGGGGAAATGTACCGTGTCGAAGAACTCGCCGCGGGCATCGATAAAGGTGCCGAAGTGCATTATCTCTTTGCGAGATGTTTTTACGTATTTTATGGTCACCAGTTCGCCGAGCATGCGCACAGTCTTGCCGGTGTTGGACAGCATGTCGCGGGCAAACAGCTCGCCGCGGAACCTGGTTTGCAGCATGTCGAAGAGGGATAGGGTCACGGGAAAGCCGAGCAGTTCTATCTCATCGTAGGCGTCTCTCTTTTTGTCGTAGGCGAGCCGGGGCAGGCGGAATTTTGTGTGTGGCGGTTCGAATAGTTGTCCGGCATTCTGCTGCGGTTGTTTTTGTCCCGGCAGGGAGTGCAGTTCCCATAGCAGCTCTGCCTTGTTCTTTCCTGTAAAACGGAAAGCTCCTGTACGGATGAGGATTATCATCTGTTCGTGGTTTGTGCCTGTGCGGTTGATGAACTCACCGAGGGAGGAGTAGGGGCCGTGCTGTTCCCGTTCGGTAACTATCCTGTGGGAGGTTTTCTCTTCGAGGTTTTGGATGTGGATGAACCCGAGGTAGATATCTTTTCCTTTGATGGAGGTCAGGTGCCGGCTGTTGTTTACGCAAGGCAGTTCGATATTTGCTCCCCAGCGTTTTGCCTCGTTGATGTAAACCGAGGTGTGGTAAAAACCGCCGAAGTTGTTGATGACTGCCACCATGAACTCAAGCGGGAAGTGTGCTTTCAGGTAAAGGCTCTGAAAACTCTCGACGGCATACGAGGCGGAGTGTGCCTTGGAGAACGAGTACCCGGCGAACGACTCTATCTGCCGCCACACCTCAGCGGAGATGTTCTCGGGGTGGCCTTTGGCTTTGCAGTTGCTGAAAAACTTATCCCTGATACGTTGGAACTCTTTTCGTGAGCGGTACTTGCCGCTCATGGCACGCCTCAGCACGTCGGCATCGGCAAAGTCGAGCCCGGCATAGTGGTGGCACACTTTCAGAACATCCTCCTGGTAAACCATCACACCGTATGTCTCCTGGAGCTGCTCTTGCATCACAGGGTGCAGGTACCTGAAGCCGTCAGGGTTGTGAAACCGTTTGATGTACTCACGCATCATGCCCGACTTGGCCACGCCGGGACGGATTATGGAGCTGGCAGCAACTAAGCTGATGTAGTTGTCGCAACGCAGTTTTTTCAGCAATCCCCGCATGGCAGGACTTTCGATATAAAAGCACCCGATGGTCTCTCCCTGTTGCAGCAGTTTTTTTACTTCCGGGTCTTCTTTGAACTTCTTCACATCGTGGATGTCGATGGAGATGCCACGGTTCTTTTTCACTATCCCTGCACAATCCTTTATGTGGCCGATGCCCCGTTGCGACAGAATGTCGAGTTTCTCGAAACCGATATCCTCGGCAACGTACATGTCGAACTGGGTTGTGGGAAACCCTTTGGGAGGCAGGTCGAGCGAGGTGTAGCAGGATAACGGCTTGTCGGATATTAGTATCCCGCCGGCATGGATGGTGCGCAGGTTAGGAAAGCCCGTAAGCCGGTCGGCAAGTTTGAGTATCTGTTTTGTCACTGCATCGTGCCGGTATTTTTCGGGATGCGATACCAGCCGGTCTATCTCCTCTTTGGGCAGGCCGTAAATCTTACCCAGCTCACGTATGGCAGCTTTGGGCTGAAAGGTTGACATGGCGCCGAGCAGGGTAGTGTGTGCACGCCCGTATCGCTTAAAGATGTAGTCCTGCACCTCGTCGCGTTCCTGCCATGAGTAGTCGATGTCGAAATCGGGAGGCGATGTGCGTTTGGGGTTCAGGAAGCGCTCAAAGTAGAGGTCAAGTTCGATGGGGTCGACATCGGTGATGCGGAGGCAGTAGGCAACCACGCTGTTGGCGCCGCTGCCGCGCCCCACATGGTAAAAGCCCCTCGACCCGGAGTAACGGATGATGTCCCAGGTGATTAGAAAGTAAGAGGCAAAACCCATCTTGTCGATTATGGCAAGCTCCTTATTAATCCTTTCGTGAGCAACAGTGTTGTTGCTGCCGTAGCGGTACTTCATACCGTCGAAGGCAAGTTTGGTGAGGAGGGCGATATCATCTTCTTTGCTCCCCGTGAAGGTTTGTTTGTTCTTTACCGTTTTAAAATCGAATTCGAAGCTGCATTCCGAGAGTAGCCGTTTTGTGTTTTCGATGATGTCGGGATATTTGCTGAAATTGCGGTTTAGCTCCCCGGTGGATATGAAGACTTCATCTTTACGGGCAAGGTCGTTCTCATCGATATTGGCAAGCAGGGTGTTGCGGTCGATAGCCCTCAGGTGCCGGTGCAGGATGTAGCCATCGGTATCTTTGAAAGTAACCGGCTGCCATGCGATGAGCTTGTCCAGGTTGTGAAGGTAAGGGGAGGAGAGGAGCCGGTTTGCCTCTGCCGGCATGATGCCTGTGAACTCATTGTTTGTCAGTTCTCCGGGCTGTTTTCGCCCAAAAGGGTAAACAGTGATGCAGTTGGCCGATGGGGGAGCATCGACAGGTATTCGCTTGTTTTTTATGTTGTGGTTCGTAAGGAATTCGTTCAATTCGCGGAACCCTTCATTGTTCTTTGCAATGCAGGTGTAAAGGTGCTTGTTGTCGTTCCTGAGCTCAATGCCAACTACCGGCTTGATGCCGTGTTCACGACATGCCTTCACGAAATCGAACACCCCCGATGTGTTGTTGATGTCGGTGAGGACAAGGGTGTCGATGCCAAGGGAAGAAGCAAGGGCAACAACCTCTTCGGGAGGTATCGTCCCGTATCGGAGACTGTAGTATGTGTGGCAAAAGTACATGGTTGAATGGATCTATGGTTAAATGGTTGAATGGCCTGCCCGACTGCGTAGTCAGGCGGGTTCTATGGCCTGCCTGGCTGCGCAGTCAGACAGGTTAAAGGGTTCTATGGCTAAATGGTTATTTGTTGATTCGTTGATTTGTTTATTCGGGGGCATTTCTTCCGTCTTTTATCTTCCGGTGCTCTGCACCTTGATATCTGTTGTTTATGCATTTCTACAAATGTTTCGGTGCCCTGCACCTTATTTTTGTTTCATCCATGTTGCCGACTTTTCTTCCCCCCGATTAAATCGGGGTCGAGCTTCCCTCTTCCGGCTTTTATCTCCCGGTGCTCTGCACCTTGCTATTTATTAAGTTTTCAACTCTTGATATTGATGATTAAAAATTAAACAAGAATATGATAAAAATATAATCAAAGAAAGTGTCATATCAAAGTGGGGGGTAGAGAAAATAAAAAAGTAGTACGAATTTTCCGTACTGCTTGTAGCTTGAAATGTATGAGAGGGAGTTATTGGATTAAGTTTAATAGTTAAGGTATCGTTTTAATCATCGTTATTCTTTCTCCTTGATTAGAAAGAATCAAAGAATCCCGCCTGACCGCGGCAGTCGGGCAGGCAAGACAAAACAAAGCTTCACCCCGCTCTTGAAAATTGCACCCCGATTCAATCGGGGAATATCGAAGTATAAAATGCTATCGCATTTTGACGACAAGCGCCTTCGATTTATTTCTAAGCAATTTTCAATTCACCCCCGCGCCTGTCTGACTGCGCAGCCAGGCAGGCAAGCTCGCTGTTTTGTCAGGCCTGCCCGCATAAATCACAAATGAACTTTTTAATAACTTAAAGTTAAATCTTAAAAAATAGATGCTGTGCTTGATAGAGTTATTCTACAAACTCTATTTTGCTCCATTTATCGGGTTTGTGGGCATCGTAAACACCATGGTTGTTCAGGGCGGTTGCCGGATGGGGCTGAACCTCTATGCCGTTTTGAACAAGTTTCTCGAACCTGCCAAGGAACATGCTCCACACATCACCGTTTTTGGGTGGCAATGAACGCCCGTTTGCCAGCAGTTCCAAACTCGACCAGGGAATGGCAATTTCCAGGCTCCATCCCTTATCGATAACACTGTTGTCGTTCAGCGTACCGTCTATTTTTACTGCAGTTTCCAGGCCGGGCATACGGTAATCGGTGAAGGCCCAGCGTATTCCCCTTGGATGGGTGCCCCGCCAGAAAGAAGCATCGGCACGGTCATCGTTACCCCCGAATGTGTAGGCATCAGGCTGGTGAACGTCGAATACCGGGATGTCGAACTTGCTGCCTTTAGTGTAAGCATCTTTCCAGATGAAGAACACCTCATAGATGGTGTTGGCCGCGTTGATCTCCAGTTCGTAGTAACAATCTTCCCCGTCGATGAAAAGTTCAAGGTCATTTTCCTGAAATATTATGTCGCCCCGGTTCATGAGCTTTGCTTCAACAAATGCAATGTACAGATGGGTGTCGTTCCACAGAATGGCCGAACGGGTATCGTACAAGGCGGTATCGCCCGTTACAAGGTCAACGAACCGACGGCTCCATTGTGCTTTTTGCCAGACTTCTTTTTGTACATCACCGTCAATTTTTATAGATACGGTGATCTTTTTTGCTGTGTAATCGGTTTTCATAGTTGTGATTTTACTTCATTTAATGATACCACTATTTTTCATACATGACAAGGTGGTGTGATGCTTGGGTGTACGACAAAACAATCTTTCCTTGAATGAACAACACAGAGGCACAGGCCTGACTATTGCAGTCGGATAGGTACGCTCCATAATTTTTAACTCTTTCTGTTTTCAATCAGTCGCGTGGTGCGGTTGTCATGATTTTTGAATGCTGCGCGTCAAAAATCCCGCCAACCACGTTTGGTTTTCGTGATCCCTATCCCCGCCCTGACGGACGGGGTTACCATTGTTACGCCCCTATGGGGCTTGGGTTAGTCATGGATAGGTATTTTCTGCGTTTGTCTTGCCTTATGTGGTTCTAATGCGTCAAGTAGCGGTTTGTGAGATTGATACAGTAATGATATTGCTGTTTTTATGCTCCTTTTTTATTTAGTGAATTTTGTCATACACATGATGTTTTGCCAGACATTCAGGTTCATTTTTTAAAAGTGAACTTCTTCACCTCTCCGGCTTTGATGAAGATCTCTTTCAGGTCGGGGAAGTAATTTTGTCCGAGGGGCTTTTTTACATCCTCAGAGTCCTCAACAAGGACCTTCACTTTGGCATCAGCTTTGGTGGGATTCTTGACCTTTAAAACCAAGGTATCACCTTTCTGTTTGGCATCAACGATTTCAATGTTATCAAAAGCGCGGTAAAAGCCTTTGTCTGGCCTGACGTACAAACCGGGTATCTCAATGTATGTGAGCATCAGACTTGTCTCTGCCCACGTA
>JALVJU010000171.1 GCA_027034005.1 Marinilabiliaceae bacterium | reverse complement strand
ATGAATTTTCTCGCAAAGGCGCTAAGTCACAAAGAGTAAGTGAATTAATGACCCATGCTCAAAACACTCAATATTAGTAAATTCGATCAATTTGATTTGCCATTTTGCCCTTTATCCGCACTTTGCGTTTTTGCGTCTTTGCGTGATGAATTATTCAGGTTACAACACTACCCTAACCTGCCTTATCCACCCCTATCCACTCACCGGGCCATATGTTGGGCAGCATGGAGCCGGAAGGCACTTCGTAGGCGGTAAAACAGAATGCCGTAACAAAAAGATAAACACCCCAACCGGCGGCAACTAAATAAAATAGTTTCTCGGCTGTGTGGAGCAGTGATTTTAGATTCATTTATATAGTTAATTCTACTTGCCCTTGTGTCGTTTATTATTCTATAACTTTACCTTTTATTCTTAACATATAGTTCTTTTCGTATGTGTTAGTTAGAACTATTAAATATTTATTAATAGTACCCGGTTTATGCGGTGCAGTATATGAAAATTCTATTATGCCTGAGTTTTGTGGTGAAATCGGTTTCTTGGAAAATGTTACAACTGTACATCCGCAACTGCTTTTTATCTCTTTTATAATCAACGGTATTTTACCCGTATTAATAAACTTAAAACTTCTTTGGGTTGTCGAATTTGTTTTAACCGTGTCAAGGTTAAAAGTTTTTGTTTCAAATTTTATGAAAGCATAGTTAACACTGTCATAAAGCGAGTTATTGCTATTTTGACAGTATGCTATATTGCAAACTGCAAATAGAAATAAAACTAAAAGATATCTTTTTAACATTGTTAATCAATTTTGAACTTGTAAAAACCGATTATATCATAATCTTCTTCAATCTTAAAATAGCCATCAACAAAAAACCAAGGAGCTTTGTAACCTATTATCTCAAACTTGTCAGGGACCGGTACGTCACCAATCAGGTCTGTCCCTTTGTATATCTGCATTCTTGAAGGGTTTGTTTCTTCTGTTAAATCATCAGGAATATTATCTTCTTTAATCCCTGTTTTGTAAACCCTGAATGTTAAATCTTTCTCTTTGCAATAGTAGATGGAAGTATAAAATCCTTTAGTTGCCCTCTCATCAGGTAACAGTTTCCATGAAAATGTCTCATTATTTTTTGCATTTATTTTATAATAGTCTTCATTAATCAGGTTACCTTTTATCCCGAAAGCTTTTTGCGGGACAAAAGCATTATTGCAGATGTATATCAAAGAGTCAAGGCCAAAAGAGAGCAGATAGTGGCCGTTTTTGTAAGGCGTAAAATAGTGGTTGGAGAATGCAGGTGCAATCAAGTCGTTTTGATAACAAGGAGAGTATCTGCCCAAGAGTTTTGTCAAAGTGCCCTGTTCAAAATCGTATATTGCCACAAGTGCCGATTTTTGATAATACAAAAGGGTTTTGTAATCGGGATATTCGCAACTAACCTTCATCAATACCTTTTGGCCCCCGAGATCAACCATTTGCGGATAATCGTAAGCGGGTACATATACCTCAATGTATCTTGATGGGTCCGGGTCTTTCATAATGTTCTGTTTCTTTTTTTCGAAATTATCATCCCACTTAAAAAGGAAACGCATTTTTTTATTTTGGAAATTCTTAGTGTATTTGCACAATTGATAGATATGGGCTATTAACCAGTCATTGTCAAAACTACAAACAGTGCCAATTTCTTCAATTACCTCTCCTGGCCCTTTGCCTATTCCCAACGCCCGTCTTTGGAAC
>JALVJU010000170.1 GCA_027034005.1 Marinilabiliaceae bacterium | reverse complement strand
AATAATGGCAATTGCATTTGCATATCAATACTTTTTTACCAAAAATAATAACTTTTCTATTTACGAGGCAAAAAAACTAAGGTATTGATAACTCAGCAATTAATGTCCTTAAGTCAGGAGTTCTGAATCTCCCGTTTTGAAAAAGTTGTAAAGCACAAATTTCAGTTTGATTTTGAGCAGTATCTTGAAATGTACCTAAAGGCTGAAAAGTTACCCAGTTCTCCTGCTTTCTGCCAGTCGTCACAAGCACTTCTTTTCATGCCTATGTTGAAATATGCTATTCCACGGTTAAAATAGGCGTGCACATCCTGCGAATCGTAACCTATAGCTTTTGTGAAATCATCGATGGCGCTCAGGAAGTCGTTGTTCGAAAGTTTCATGACCCCTCGAAGGGTAAAAACCCCTGGTAGAGATGGATCAAGATAAACAGCTTTGTTGATATCTTCATAGGCCATCTCCCTGTTTGAGGAGTACTGCATCGAAAGCCGTGCTCTTTCATAGTATGCCGTTCCGTTCAGGGAGTCCACATCGATTATGTCATTGAATTCTTTGTAGGCTTCTTTGATCCTGTTTTTTAACTTCCATATCAGCCGGGCATGTTCCACTTTGGCAGGGATGTAACCGGGATTGCGCTCTAAAGTCCGACTGAAATACTTTAGCGCTTCTTCCTTATTGTCAGTTTCCTGCAGGTGAACTGCCCTGATATACGGAGCAAAGAATCCTGTTGGGGAAAGTTTTTGGGCAGCCTCAAGGTCTTCCCGTGCACCCACAGTATTATTGTATCTGTAACGTGCAAGGGCTCTCAGGCAGTATGCATTGTATGAAGAGGGATAAAGTTTCAGGTATTTTGATAAAGATCTTGCCGCTTCCGCATTGTTGCCGCTTATCAGTTCAGAGATGCCGTTTCCAAGATAGGGCAGCAGTCTTACATCATCATTTTTTGATAGTTGTGTTGTGTTGATGTTTATCCATGTTGGGTCGTTCAGTATACGTACAGAGTATACAATGCTTTTGCCCTCACTGTTGTCGGAACAGTATATGCCTTTTAAGAGGCCGCGGCTGTTAATCACCGGGGCCCCGAATGATCGGTATCCTAGAAAAGTCATGATGAACCCGTATCTGTTCACAAAAGGGAAATTCCCAATTTGTATGATCGGCTCCACGGTCACACCTTTGTCTGCTTCTTTAGGGTGGCTTAGTATCAGCAGATCTTGGGTAGCAACAAGTGCGCTTCTTGAAAGCTGAAAATATGAGAACTCCTTTTGGCGCCTTTGCTTTATTTTTATTAATGCAAGATCGGAGTATGGATTGACAGAAATGATACGTTCTATTTGATATCTTTTTCCGTTTCGGGTTTTCACCGCCAATGAATCCCTGTTGTAAAAAATGCTTGCTTTGGTTATGGCCATTCCGTCGGAGCTGATGAAAAAGCCTGATGCAACATCCGATATGTCATTGAATTTATTGTATGCCTCGGTACTGAATACAGCTTTTTCCGACCTGCTGATGATATCAATGAGATTTTGTCCTGCAGTACTGTTACTGATGATCAGCAGTAACAAAAATGCAATATGTTTGAAAAATGACAGCATCAGGATTTTTGGGTTGATAGTCTAAAGAAACAAAAAAGCTTTGAAATAGGTTAAATAAAATTATAAAAAAGGAACAGTTCAGAATAAAGACTTTGATAAAATGGTAAATTTCTTTTGTCAGTTGATAAAACATTAATTATGGTCTGATAGTTAAATAAATGAATTAATTTTGCCGGCAATAAATTCTTAAAGGAGATAAATTAAATGGCGGAAAAGCTGAAAAGAGAGGATGTTGAGTTAATGGCGCCTGTTGGTTCCTACGAATCGTTAATGGCAGCTATCCAGGGAAATGCCGATTCCGTTTATTTCGGGATTGAGCAGTTGAACATGAGAGCCAAGTCATCCAATAATTTTACGATCGAAGATCTTAAAAAAATAGTATCCATAAGTAAGGATCACGGTATCAAAACATATCTTACCGTAAACACCGTGATTTATGATAAGGAGCTTCCCTTGATGCGTAAGGTCATTGATGCCGCCAAAGAGAATGATGTTACTGCAATCATAGCTTCCGACCAGGCAGCCATCAACTATGCAAATTCGATAGGTGTTGAGGTGCATGCCTCCACGCAGGTAAATATTTCGAACATAGAGTCGCTTAAGTTTTACAGCCGATTTGCCGATGTTGTGGTCCTTGCCCGTGAATTGAATATGGAGCAGGTAAAAGATATTTATGAAGCGATACAGAAAGAGCAGATAAGGGGACCTAAAGGCGAGTTGATAAAGATAGAGATGTTCGCTCACGGGGCTTTATGCATGGCAGTATCGGGGAAATGTTATCTTAGCCTGCACCAGCTGAATTCATCGGCCAACAGGGGCGCATGCCTGCAGCCGTGCAGGAGGGGTTATGTGGTGACAGAAAAGGAGACAGGTAAAGAGCTTGAAGTGGACAATGAGTATATCATGTCACCCAAAGACCTGAAAACAATACACTTCCTGAATGTAATGCTTGATGCCGGAGTGAGAGTTCTTAAGATAGAGGGCAGGGCAAGATCCGCAGAATATGTAAAAACGGTCTGCGAAAGTTACGATGAAGCTATCAGGGCTGTTGTCGATGGTGCTTTTACCGATGAAAGGATAGAAGAGTGGAACGGCCGTCTTGCAACAGTGTTTAACAGGGGTTTCTGGGACGGATACTACCTCGGGCAAAAACTTGGAGAGTGGAGCAAGAACTACGGTTCACGTGCAACAAAGAAAAAGATTTACATTGGCAAAGGGATGAACTATTTCCCCAAGATACAGGTGGCAGAATTCCTGATGGAAACTCAGGAACTGAATGTCGGGGACGAAATACTTATCACAGGGCCTACAACAGGGGTAGTGCAGATGATTGTGGATGAGATAAGAGTAAACCTTCAGAAAGTTGACAAGGCAGTTAAGGGAGAACGGTTTTCGATGCCTGTGGGTGTTAATATCCGGCGTTCGGATAAGTTGTACAAGATAGTTGATGCAAATAAAATTAAAGCCCAATAACATGCTGGCGGAAGGAACACTCGATAAGATGTCACGTTCTCTCGAACAGGGGGAAGTGAATTACTCAATGAACCTCGGCGGGAATAAAATTGACATGAACGCCTTGATAGGAAAAGAGCTCCGTTTTGTTTTCCTGAACAAGATAAACTGTACTATTTGCGGAGTGGAAATTAATCACGCTTATGCAGGAAGGGCCATTTGCAGGAATTGTTATGAAACAGCACCTGAGGCAGAGGAGTGCCTTTTTTATCCTGAAAAGTGTATGGCACACCTTGGCGAAGCGCGTGATATGGCATGGTCGGAAAAACAGTGCCTGATACCTCATTTTGTATATCTTGCTCTGTCTTCGGGGTTGAAAGTTGGTGTGACACGGAACCATCAGATACCGGTCAGGTGGATAGATCAGGGTGCCATAAGAGCTGTAAAGCTTGCAGAAACGCCCAATAGGCATATCGCCGGAGTGATCGAAGTATTCCTCAAGGGCCATCTTGCCGACAAAACAAACTGGAAAACAATGCTCAAAAGCGATCCTTCAGATTTTGACATTGATCTTCTGTCTGAAAAAAGAAAAGCTACTGAACTTTTACCGGAAGAATTAAAACGGTATGTTACCGGAAACGATGAAGTAACCAAGATAACTTATCCGTTCAAAGATGTTCCGGAAGAAATAAAAACCGTTAAGCTTGAAAAAGACAAAGAGGCCAAAGGAATACTAAAAGGGATAAAGGGGCAGTATCTCATATTTGACAACGGCTATGTTTTGAATATGAACCGGTACAGTGGATACAGGGTTTCAATGGAATATTAAAGCACTCCTGTTTCGTCGACCACGATGCGGGTGGGTTCGTTGTTGGCAGAATATTCCCTAGGACAAAGGCCCGGATTTTCAAGTTTTATTTTGATATATCTGGCCTTGCCTGAAACTTTTATTCGTATCAGGGAGTGTGTCCTTCCTTCCTTCCTTGCAAACGGATATTTGTTTACAATGGAGTTATATCCTTTGAAATTCACACCGTTCAAAGAGGTGGAAACAGAGATCTTTTTAGGAGGATAGATGCACAGGTTGTGGTCTTCGAGGATAGAGAGATATACCTCATGCACTTCACGGGTTTTATCCAATTTATAAACAAATTCCACATCATTATTCAAAATATTGGCACATTCGGTATTCTGTATCTGTTCACTCAGTATCTTACCATCAAAAAGGAAATTGCAATTTTTATTTGAATAGCTATTCCCCGGATAAGGATGGATATTGACAATCTTTGCACTGTTGACAGTGGCCTTGATGAATGTTCTTATTGCGGGAGCACTTGTAAGGAAATTATCAGCTACAGTTATTGCTGTAACTGTAGTTGTTTTTTTTATGATCAAAGGTTCCGAGTATATCTCTGATGTTGTGTCAGGCAGTGTACCGTCAAGGGTAAAGTATATTTTTGCATCCAGTAGATCACTTCTGATCGGAACGATCAGGCTGTCTTCAAAAAGAATATCATTTGTTTCAAAAACAGGTTTGGGGGCGAACTTTGGCAATGGTCTGTTTTCTCCGTTACGTTCCAGTCTGTCGATATTGAACTTGAGCTCTGCCATTATAGGGTAATGATCGGATATGTAAACATCTCCTTTGGAAATCTGGTAGGTTTTATAATTTAGAACATCTAAGTAGCCGTTTACAAAAATATAATCTAAACGGCTGATGCCTTTTTTTACTTTAAACTGATTGTATGTGTTCGAATTTCCGGTAACAGGGAAGGTGCTTATTTTAGAAGCATCGGAAAATGAGTAGTATTGGTGCCAGTTGCCTGTTATTAATTTGTATGGCTGGGATCCGGGAGTCATATTAAAGTCCCCGGTGATAATGACCGGAACATTGTCTGCAATAGATTTTATTTTACTCAAAAGCAACAGAATACTTCGATCCTGGGCGTATTCGTTGTGGCTCAGATGGGTGTTGAAAACAAAAAAGATATGCCCGGTGCGTTGGTTCTGGAGTTTAACCCATGTTACTATTCGGGGCAGGTGAGCTCCCCAGTCTATACTGCCTGGCTCTTCGGGGTTTCCTGATAACCAGAAATATGATTTTGCCAGAAGGTCGAATTTGGATGTTTTAAAAAATATGGAGCAGTGTTCTCCATTGTCAATGCCGTCATTTCTTCCTGCCGAAACAACAGAGTAATCATCGAGGATATCGGACAGGAACTTTAATTGCGTGTTCATTACCTCCTGGAAACTTATAATGTCAAATTTCCCTTTTTTTAAAAATGATTTTATCAGAGGTTTCCTTTGTTCCCA
>JALVJU010000169.1 GCA_027034005.1 Marinilabiliaceae bacterium | reverse complement strand
ATCTTGACCTTATTCGTTCCGTAGAGGTTGAGGACGTATCGGAAGCCAGGATTTATCCCGGAGGGAATTTTGAGATAAAACCTCCCGGAGAAAAATCAGAAGATAAGGAAACAAAAGAGATGGAACCGGAGCTCAGAGGCAGTAAAAATATTGAACAACTGCGAGAAGCACTCTCGGCCATCGAGAGTATCCGCGACAAAAACAAGAAGCGTTATGGCAGGTGAGCATGTTTGCAAATATTTTCTGTGCGGCCACTTTTCAATCTCCTGATAAGTGGTTTATTTTTTTACTTTTGTAGTGTAAAAGATTAAGTATGCATCTGAAACATATCAATATCATCAACTTCAAGAATATTACCCAGGCGGAGATGTTTTTCACGGCCGGGATAAATTGCTTTGTCGGCCCAAACGGGTCGGGAAAGACAAATATGTTAGATGCATTTTATTATCTCTCTTTCTGTAAAAGTTATTTTAACCCTGCTGACAGTAATAACATTAAACATGGTGAGGCGTTCTTTGTTATTCAGGGCGAATATGACCGGAACGATGAAAATGAACATATTTATTGTGGTATTAAGAGGAACCAGAAGAAACAGTTTAAAAGGAACAAGAAGGAGTATTCCAAACTGTCGGACCACATCGGACTTTTGCCCCTGGTGATGATATCTCCGTCGGATGAACAGCTGATAACCGAAGGGAGCGAACAGCGCAGGAAGTATATCGACAGTGTTGTGTCGCAGTACGATAAGATATATCTGAACAGGGTTATACGATACAACAGGATACTGATGCAGCGTAATGCCTTGTTGAAGCAATTGAGGGAGAGCAACGGTGATACTTCTTCACTGGATATCTGGGATGCACAGCTTGCCGAGCTGGGGGAGCTTATCTTTGAGCAGAGGAGGGAGTTCATAAATGAGCTGGAGCCTATTTACCGGCATTACCATTCATATCTGTCGGGCGACAGTGATAATGTAAAACTGGTGTACAGGTCACATGTTGTAGAGGGAGAATTCCTCAAACAGTTGGAACAGAGCAGGCAGAAGGATGTTATTTTAGGTTATACTTCACGTGGGATACATAAAGATGACATAGAGCTTTTGCTTGATGATTATCCCATAAAGAGAATAGCATCGCAGGGACAGAAAAAGACTTTCCTGATCGCATTAAAGCTTGCACAGTTCGACTTTCTCTCTAAGCACAGTGGCATCAAGCCCATTTTGTTGCTGGACGATATTTTTGACAAGCTTGACGAGATGCGGGGCGGACGGCTTATCGATCTTGTTGCCAAAGACCATTTCAAACAGATATTCATCACCGATACAAGACAGGACCAGTTAGATGCTTTTTTAAGCAAAATAGATAAGGAGTCCAGTATATTTACGGTAAGTAAAGGGGTTTTTAAAACAGCAGAAAGCAATGGTAATTAAAAGGAGAAGGCCTGAGAGGAAAAACACCACCCAATCGCTGAAAGATGTGTTGGGCGAGATCATGAACCAACCTAATCTGCGCAAATTTAAAGCTGTACATTACTGGGAGAAGGTGATGGGCAAGCCCGTGGCCAGGGTCACCAAAAATGTGTACTTCAGGAACGGGGTACTTTTTGTGTCGCTGAACTCAAGTGTGGTAAGGGGCGAACTTGTGATGCTGAAGGACAAAATAATAAAAAACATGAACGAAGCGATAGGTTCTGATGCGATTAATGATATAGTTTTTAAATGAACTGAAGATATCAAAAAAACAAGGCTGCCAGATTCTCTGACAGCCTTGTTTTTATTTAATATGTAAATTCTCTTACTTCTTTTTTTCAAATTCCAGATCAAATTTAAACATAATTGGATCAGGATTATTTTCAGTAAGCGTAGCCTGACCGCTTTTTTCCATGGCAACAGCTAATACAGCCCACGGAATAGGTATCACAGCTGTAGAACTCATGATCCCGTTCTCAAGTTTTACATCAGTAGCTGTAAGCTGAAATCCTGAAGGTGAAGAAGGAATGGCATTTTGATTAAAGTTAAATACCAGTGTTGTTCCGTTATCTTTCTCCTGCCATGTGCCTGCATTGAGTTCCCATTCACTGGTTGCACAACTCAGGTACATCGTGAAATCTTCTTTCAGTTCTATCAGAGAAGATTGGGCATTGCAATCAGGAATAACATTCAGTAATGAATTACTTATAAGATCTGTAAAATCCTGGCCTACAGGAATAGGTACTGTCATTGTTTTACCACCGATTACCATCTCTAATGGCAATGCTTCAGCCAGTTTTGCACTTTTTATTGTATAGCTGCCAATGTAAGCGGATTTTTGTTCATCATTGTTGTCGTCATCACCACAGGCAGTAAACATCATTGATGCAAAAATAATTGCAATTAATGCACTGAATTTTAATTGTTTCATCTTTCTCATAGTTGTTGATTATTTTTATTTTTAGACTTTTGAAAGATCAAAGTTAAATATTTTTTTTAATTTTCAAGTCTTTTATGCAAATTTTCTAATGTTTCAAACGGGTGAGAAACCACAAAGCTGTTTGCCAGCCATGCAGGTATGATACCTCCGGGATTGCCATGATACTGATAAACAACCTTCACTCCGTCATCTGTTTGCTTCAGGCCCCAGAACCCTTTTCCTTCCGATATCCTGACCAGGCCTTTCTTTTCTTCAACAAGTCCCTGGCGTACATTGACTGCGACATGGGCGCTTTTACCGTCATCAGAAATCGTTGCATCAAGCTCGTTTACATTGTCCCTGTCGGACACGGGCCAGGGTGTATGCAGTACCGAATAGTGTATGTTGTGATACTTGTCAATCTGTTTTATGATTTTCGGCCCTGACAGGTCGGGAAACAGTTTGTCATAATTTTTTACATCGAAAATGACATCAAGAACATCAGTTATCGAAACATTCTTTATCACTGTTTCACCTTTAAACTCTTTAAATGAAGAGCCTTCCACATCACGGGTGTAAACCTTGATGCCATTCTTGTCTTTTTTCAATTCCCATTCTGATTGTGCTGATAAACTTATACTTGCTGCCAGTATAACAGCCAGGGCCAGTAATTTATACATGATATTTGTTTTTATGGTTTTTTACTTAATTTCTATTTCATCGGGCAGGCCGTAACCATACAGTTTCATATACTTGCCAAACTCGGTTTTTATTTTTTCTATGATATCGGCACTTACCTCATACTTGTTTTTTTTATGCCCTTTTGTTCGTTCAAAATACTCGGAGAAATGGACCTTTGCATGCTCGAAATCTTCATTCAGCAAATTGTTATAAATATCCTTCATGTATTTCACCGGCTCTTTTTCAAAATCCTCATATTTGATCTCCATAAGGTTCTCCTCTGGTATCATGGACTTTTGCTCGAGATAATCATTCATCAGCCTTTTATACACGTCGAATATCATGTCGCTTACGAAATCATTGTCCTGCTCTTGCAGTATCAAAGATGGTAATAATTTTATAAAAAAGCGTTGAGTGGACAAATAAACTGTGACAGGATTTCTGTAAATGTAAAGAAACTTGGCATCAGGATAGAGTTTCAACAGGTGCTTTATCCTTGCTGTGTTTACAGGGTTCTTGATCACAAGATGTTTTCCTTTGGTGTTCAGCATCGCTTTTTTCAACAGGGTATCGTAATCCTTATACCAAATTCTTTTTTCTCTTTTTGTTAAACCGATATGATGGACAGACCTTTTATAAAAACTGTCGTAACCCTTCGGGAAATAAAAAAAATTGTAATACGCTTTATGATTGACATTGTTAAACGCAAATTCATCTTCTTGAGGGAAATCAACATTCAGTTTGACATTATCCGCAGGCCTGCTTTCCGGTATGTTACCCTTCATGAAGGTTTTAAAGATCAGTTTGCTTGCCATGTTGTTTGGGAAAACAGACTGGTATGTCGTAAGATATCCTGCGTCAGGATCGGCGCATAACATGTTGTGAAGCAGGGTAGTCCCGCTTCTCCAGTGCCCGAGTATGAACAGTGGCGGCTTCTGGAACTTAAAGCCGGAGAGTTTTATTTTGAAGAATATCCATTCCCAGATATGGAAAGGAACAGTAAGAATGACTATCACTGTGGTCAGGAATACTTTGAAATAATGTTCCCTGGTCACATGTCCTTGTTTTAAAACCCTGAAATAATTAAATAGAGTTGAGCCTAACAGTGTTGACACGGGAGGCAGTTCAAATTTACTTTTGCTCATAGATTTTTTGCGGTTGGGTTATCTCTTTTTCTTTCAAAAAGCAACCAAAAGTAATATTTTTTTTGAACTATGGTGTTTTAAAAGTTGAAAAGATATTAACACTATGAATATGTGAAGAATTTGAATAAGTTTTATATCTGTATTGTTTGCAAATCGTTAAATAAACTGTGTGATATACCTTTATTTTTTATATTTTCACAATGTCATAAACGGATAGTTATTAATCACAAATAAAACAGATAACAATGAAGAATCTTTTTAAGTCAGGAGCGCTGCTGATGGCCCTGATAATCTTTTCATCATGTGAAAAGCCGGTGCCTATGGACCTTTCAAAAGCGAACCTTATACCGAAGCCGTCGAAGGTGATTGCTACCGGGAGTTCTTTTGAACTTGAAGACGAAACGGTTGTTTACACGCAGAGCGGCAGTATCGAATCAAAAAAAGTCGGGAACTACCTTGCTGAATTGATCAAACCGGCGACAGGATTTGACCTTAACGTTAAAGAGGCAGATAAGTATTCCGATAAGGATGATGCTATTTTCCTTTTGCTCGATGACGGTTTGAAGTCGCTGGGTGACGAAGGGTACAAGATGGAGATAAAAGAGGATAACATCCTGATCTCTGCATATAAGCCGGCAGGGCTTTTTTACGGCGTGCAGACCCTGAGACAGCTTTTGCCTGCTAAGATAGAATCGGATAAACTTCAGCAAGGGCCATGGCTGGTGGCAACAGGTGTTATCGAAGATCAGCCGGAGTACGGTTTCAGGAGTGTGATGCTCGATGTGGTACGTCACTTTTTTAATGTTGATGAAGTGAAAAGGTTCATCGATCAGATGGCTGCTTTCAAGATCAACCACATCCACCTGCACCTTACCGACGACCAGGGGTGGAGGATAGAGATCAAGTCATGGCCAAAACTCACCGAGGTCAGCGGCAGCACACATGTGACCGGCGGCAAAGGAGGGTTTTACACTCAGGAGCAGTACAAAGAACTCATAAAATATGCCCGGGACAGGTTTATCACCATCATTCCCGAGGTTGACATGCCGGGACATACCAATGCTGCCCTTGTGGCTTATGCCGAACTGAACGCCGACAACAAGGCCAGAAAGCCGTACACAGGAACAAACGTTGGTTTCAGCACACTT
>JALVJU010000168.1 GCA_027034005.1 Marinilabiliaceae bacterium | reverse complement strand
TAAAGCTGTTGCAAATATTTTGGACTTACTAAACGATTCTGAAACAATATTCCCGGGTACTGATCTTAAGATGATTTACAAATTTGCTACACATTGAGTTTACGATAGGTCAGGAGTTCTGATTTTTGCATCCGCACCACAGAATACTTTCTTTGCTTCTGTTATTTCTACCTTTACAGGAGATATCCCTGTTCCTTTGTGTGAACCGTCACAGAAAGGCTGGTTTTTGCTTCTTCCACAGGCGCACCAGTATTTGGTTCCGGGTTCTTCAAATATTGCGTAAGGTTTCTTTTGAGCGAGAACAGGCTTTTCCATGATCTTTTTTCTTAAAAGATACAGGATTTCATTCTAACGTTCAACAAAAAGGTGTGATTTTATTTTGCCGTCCATTTGGTTATCATGCGTGAAAGTTCCTCGATCTTCACAGGTTTGATGATGTAATCGTCCATCCCTGCCTCCATGGCGCTGTTCCTTTCCTCTGCATCGGTACTTGCAGTCATGCCGATCACGGGGCTAGCAATATTTTTTCTTTTCAATTCCATAACTGCTGCCACACCATCCATCACGGGCATGTAAATATCCATGAATATCAGGTTGTAGGTATTCACTTCGGCCATCTGTACCGCCTCTTTCCCGTTTTGGGCTATCTCGATGTTTATCGATAGTTTTTTGAACAGGTTCTGGATAACCCTCTGATTGAGCTTGTTGTCCTCTGCAATAAGTATTCTGAGTTCCCGATTTGAAACAGATGGTGAAGTGATATTCTCCGCTTTGATATGCGGGAATTGCTGAATTATGATGTCTTTCAGAGTGGCAAGTTTAACGGGTTTTCTCACATATGCATCAGCACCCATCTGCTTGGCAACCCTTGTGTTCGCTTGCTTGAAGTCATCGCTTTGAATAATTATCAGAAAGTTGGTTGTTAGATTATGACTGTGCAGGATATTCAGGAATTCCAGTCCGTTAAAATCAGGACGGTTGTCGATGATGATGATATGATACTTGCTATCGCACTTTATCATATCAAGGGTTTCATTCGAGGGCGTAAGCACGTTGTATTCAATGTGCAGGGACGAAATGTTTTTGGTTATATTAACTACCTGCAGCGGGTTGTCCGTCACGATCAGAGTCTTAATCCCGGAGATATCAGTTACATTGTCAAAGTTCAAAGTCTTCGACTGTTTGTTGGTACGAAGAGGCATGGTGAACACGAATTCCGCTCCCGGATATTTCGGGTTGTTGGATAAGCCGGAAGGGCTTGCAACTGTTATGTCACCGCCCATTAATTGTACAAGCTGCTTCGAGATCGTTATTCCCAGTCCTGTTCCACCATATTTACGGGTTGTACTGCCGTCTGCCTGGGAGAATGGCTTGAAGATAACTTTCAGCTTCTCTTTCGAAATGCCGATTCCGGTATCTTTAACCGAAAACTGTATCGCATAGCTGCCGTTCAAGGCTTCTGTTTTTGTTATCGAGAGAAGTACCCTGCCGTTGATAGGCGTAAATTTTATTGCATTACCTATCAGGTTGTTCAGTATCTGCCGCAGACGAATAGGGTCACCGAGGAAATCTCCCGGTAGCGGTATGTCAGACTCCCATGAAAGAGCGATGCTGTTTTCGTGTGCTTTTACCTGAAAATCATTTATCGTGTGCTCTATCTCTTCTTTCAGGTCAAAAGGTATCGATTCCACTTCAAATTTACCTGCTTCTATCTTTGAGAAATCAAGGATGTCATTGATAAGTATGAGCAGGGTATCGGCCGAACGCTTTATCACCGAGAGCATATCTTTTTCCTGCCGACGCAGGTCTGCACCCATCAGAAGGTCGGTCATGCCGATGATACCGTTCAGAGGTGTTCTCAATTCGTGGCTTATATTGGCAATAAATGTTGATTTCCCTTCACCGGCACTTTCTTTGGTCATTCCCGGTATCTCCAGTGATGATATCTCTGTGAATATATTTATAGTGTATTTGTGCGATTGCAGGAAAAACGGGATCTGCTCTGCAAGTATGATCTTTTCCTCTCCTTGCTTATTTTTGATAACTGCATTAAATGAAGTAGCAGAGTTTTCGGTTTTTTCAACGATAGTGCAGTTTTCAAAAAGCATTTTTTCAGTAGCCCGCTGTCCCAACATCTGATCTTCATCATCAAAAGATAGAATGCGGAGGGCTGCTTTGTTAACCTGTCTTATCCTGTTTTCATGGTCGGTAAGCACTATGCCTGCCGGCAGGAAATACAGGACTTTCCGGAATGTCTCCTGCGACTGTTTCAGTCTCTCTTCTTCCTTGTTCTTGTTGTGGAGGGTGAATGACGACCAGGCAATGAAGAACAAGATGACAAAAAGAGTTATGGCGCCCACTATGAAGGCATTCCTGACCATGTAAGAAGTTATCTTGTGAAGAGGCATCGAGAAAGCCATGTAGTACCGGTTGTCGTTAATGCTCAGGTTACGGAGAACGGTCAGCACTCTTATTTTTTCACCGTTTATTTCTATCGTGTGCATCAGCATCGTCCCATCCTGCTCTTTAATCCTGTTCTTTAGATCCGGAAGATTCGGTATGGAAATATTGCTCTGTATGGTCGAGTAAACAATGTTATCCTTGTTTGCGATCCATTGAAAATGATATCCTTCAATATTGAAGTTATTGAACATCAGGTTAAAGAAATTCTTAAGATCTATCCGGAGTTCAACAAAACCATAAGTGTCAATCTCGTCACTTAATGGTTGTATGTAATCTATGATATTTTCCTTTTCGTTAAAAACTATTTTCCTGGATGCCAGATCAAAAGGCTCTGTTTTGTTGTAAAACGAGATAAGTACTCCGGATGCACCTTTTTTTATGCCAAAAATATTTCCGTCAACATCTATCACCTTAAGTTCTTTCAGGTTTTCTTTGTAGTTGTTGAAAAGGAACTCGATCCTTTTTTGAGCATTCTTGTTGTTGCCTTTATCTGCAAAAAGGTGGTTCATCTCTTCGGGGGACAGAAGTAAAAGCAGGTTGGTGCGGGTCTTTTTCATGTAAATATCCATCTGATTACGGCATATCTTCGACTGTCTTAACAATATCTCCCGCTGTGTGTTAACCTGTGCATTATAGGTATTGTAGTAGTAGAACACATCCGCCAGAATGAGTAATACAATACTTGTTAAACCTATAATAATGGCTTTCTTCATACTGTTAACACAATAAGTACGTCCTTTTCCGAATATTGGCTATGATACGGAAAATAAAAGATAATGTTTGAAAAATTAATGAAAATTTTCGCCTTATCGCTGATATAACTGTAATTTACAGAATACAGGCATAAAATGTATTCTTCTGCCGGAGGGAGGTTTTAGCGGTATTTACCGCTGTTGTCAAGATAAATACTTAGATAGCTGTTGTAACGTGAATATGCTATTTTACCTTCCTCAACAGCCTGTTTAACCGCACAACCCGGCTCGTTGATGTGCATGCAGTTGTGGTATTTGCATTTTTTCGAAACTGAGAATATCTCCCTGAAGAAGTGGTAAAGTTCAATCTTTCCAATATGATATAGGCCAAATCCCCTGATGCCCGGAGTGTCGATGATGTAACCTCCAAAACTCAATTTGTGCATCTCGGCAAATGTTGTGGTATGCTTACCTGATTTATGGTAGTCGGAAATCTCTGCTGTTTTAAGGTTTATCCCGGGTTCCAGTCTGTTTATGAGAGTTGATTTTCCCACTCCCGAATGGCCCGCAAATACAGTTATCTTATCTTTTAACATATCTTTTATAGTATTGAAATCTTCATCTTTCTTTGCCGATATCCTGTATGTGGGATAACCGATATTTTCATAAATCCCGGATAATTTATCAAGGTCCTGCAGTTCGTTCCCGTTGTATCTGTCGGTCTTGTTGAAAACAATAGACACTGGTATGCGGTATGCTTCGGCAGCAGCAAGGAAACGATCGATAAAAACAGTAGTGGTTACGGGGCAATTTATGGTTGCTATCAAAATTGCCTGATCAACATTGGCAGCAATGATGTGTGATTGTTTCGACAGGTTCGAGGCCTTACGGATTATGTAATTTTTACGTTCATCAATATCAACTATCACATTCTCATCATTAATGGTCACAATGTCACCAACAGCTACAGGGTTCGTGCTTTTGATGTCGTCCATGCGCAATCTGCCCCGTATTTTACAGTTTACCTCCGAGCCGTCGTCCAGCCGGACAAGATACCAGCTGCCTGTTGATTTTATGACCAGTCCTTTTCTCATGCGATGATTTTGTGTTTTTTTAAATGCCCGTTGAACTTTGCGTATTAAGATAACGAATTTTTCAGATTTTTTCAACCTGTTTTTTTCAGGGGAGAAGTGTAGCGAATTATTATTCCAACCTGTTTGGATAATCGATGGTGTAATGCAAACCGCGGCTCTCTTTTCTTTTCTGGGCCATACGGATGATCAGGTATCCCAGGTTTATCTCGTTCCTCAGTTCACAAAGGTCTTTTGAGACTATGGAGCTATCGAACAGGTTTTCTGTTTCACGGTAGAGTATCTCAAGCCTGTCGAGAGCCCGTTTTAGCCTGATATTTGATCTTACAATGCCCACATAAGTGTTCATAATCTGCTCTACCTCTTTGTTGCTTTGTGTGATAAGAACCATCTCTTCGGGATGCGATGTTCCTTCATCGTTCCAGTCGGGAATGCCCCTTTTGAACGTCAGTGATGGTAGTTTCTTCACAGCGTCTTTGGCTGCCGAATCGGCATACACCACAGCCTCGATAAGCGAGTTCGAAGCCAGCCGGTTTGCTCCATGCAGCCCTGTTGAGCTACATTCCCCGGCAGCGTACAGATTTTTGATGGACGTACGGGCATTCATATCTACCTTAATGCCTCCGCAGACATAATGTGCAGCCGGAACTACCGGTATCATATCTTTTGTAATGTCAATGCCAATCTCAAGGCATTTTCGTGTTATGTTTGGGAAAGATTTCTTGGTCGTTTCGGGGTCTTTATGCGTTACATCGAGATAAACGAACTCATCGCCCGTATTCTTCAGCTCGCTGTCGATAGCCCTTGCCACAATATCACGGGGTGCAAGGCATTCGCGCTCATCGTACTTGTGCATAAACTTTTTTCCGTCCTTTCGCCGTAAAATAGCCCCATATCCGCGGAGTGCCTCGGTGATCAGGAACGAGGGCTTTTCGCCGGGATTGTAAAGCGATGTAGGATGGAACTGTATGAATTCCATATTCTCAATAATACCCTTGGCACGATATACCATGGCAATGCCATCACCTGTGGCAATTGAAGGGTTCGTAGTTGTCTGGTAAATGTTGCCTATTCCTCCTGTAGCCATCATGGTGGTCTTTGCCAGGAATGTCTCCACCTGATTTGTTTTCAGGTCGAGGATGTATGCGCCGAAACACTCGATGTCGGTCATCCACCGTTCGGTGATATGGCCTAAATGGTGCCGGGTGATGATGTCAATAGCAAAGCTATATTCAAATATCTGTATGTTAGGGTGCTGACGGACTTTTTCAATGAGGGCCCTTTGTATCTCGGAACCTGTGCTGTCCTTGTGGTGCAGTATGCGTTTCTCTGAATGGCCGCCCTCTTTGTGAAGTGCATAATGTCCCTTTTCATCGGTATCAAAATTCGTTCCCCACGATATCAGCTCTTTTATTTGTGCAGGCGCTTCTTTTACAACTTTTCTCACCACCTTTTCGTTGCACAGGCCGGCCCCTGCCTCAAGAGTGTCCTGTATGTGTTTCTCATAAGAGTCAGGCTTATAAAGTACCGATGCGATGCCGCCCTGAGCAAATGAAGTGTTCGTGTTGCCCAACTCAGATTTTGTCACAACAGCAACAGTGCCCGAACCGGCTACCTTTAAGGCGTAGCTTAGCCCTGCAATACCGGAACCAATAACTAAAAAATCAAATTCCTTGCTCATATCGGATAAAATTATTCAACCTCTTCGAAATCAACATACTCTCCTTCGGTACCTTTTTCCTGTGTTTGATCTTTACGGTTGCCTTTAGTCTGAATTATTACTTCACCTTCATGTTTCTGGGCTTCTTCACGATATCTGTTAAATTCTTCCTGCTGCTTTTTTTGCATATTCTCAACCCCTTTTTTTACCAGAAAAGGCAATACATATCTTGCTATTAACTTAAAAAGATAATAGAAAGTTATGATAATTAAAAGGGTCCTGATAAATCCAACCATAATTTTACTTCTGCATTTTAAAACGGAAATTTCTTCGTCATCTCCTCAACGGCCTTTTGTAATACATTATCTTGTCTTCCCAAAATAGGATAAAACCCTTCGTTGTCGATAATGTTTCTGGCAATGTAGGCCTTAAGTTCATTGTCGATAAGCGGTTTCGAACGCAGTAATTGCTTCGGGTCTATTTTCATCTTCCTGCTCTTTGCAAATCTTACAAGCCCGTCAAACACCGGTTGTGTATTGAGGTAAGCCAGCATGCTTTTTGCATCTGTGTACTTCGTCAGCACTTTACGGTGTTCGTCAGCATATTTCAAGGCATACTGATAGATCACTCTGGAAGCTCTCATGTTGTAATAGAGGTCTGTGTAAAGAGTAGTGTCCCTCGGAACAAAGATATCGGGCATTATGCCTCCACCACCATAAACAACCCTGCCTGATTTTGTGTAATACTTCAGTGAATCATTCTGGCTGATGCTGTCTTTGGCAAAGAATTCACCATGTTCGTACCTGTTGATTATATCCTTGTAGTAATCTTCGGCGTCGCCCCTGATGTAAGGTTTCTGTATGCACCTTCCGCTCGGGGTGTAATATCGTGCAACTGTCAGTCTGAGTGCTGACCCGTCAGGCAGTGGTATCTGGCTTTGTACAAGCCCTTTTCCAAAACTGCGGCGTCCTACGATCAGTCCCCGGTCGTTGTCCTGAATTGCACCTGCAAATATCTCGCTTGCCGAGGCTGAGAACTCATTGATAAGAACTATCAGTTTTGTGTCCTGACAGGAACCAATACCGTTGGCCCTGACCTCGCGTCTCGGCTGTGCCTTACCTTGTGTGAAGAATATCAGTTCACCTTTTTTCAGGAATTCGTTAGTTATGCGAAAGGACACATCAAGAAGACCACCTGAGTTGTTACGCAGATCAACTATGATGTTCTTGCAGCCTTTTTGCTTAAGGTTTGCAAGAGCCGTTACGAACTCCTCGTAAGTGTTTTGAGCAAACCTGTCGATCTTGACATACCCGATGCTGTCATTTATCATGTATGCGACATCAACACTTGTGAGCGGGATCTCTCCTCGGGTGATGTCAAAGTCGATGAGCTTATCCACATTTTTTCTCTTGATGCTCACTTTTACTTTAGTTCCCATCTCACCACGCAGTTTGTGGATAACATCGTTGTTTGTTATGCCGACACCGGCAATCGTGGTATCATTTACTTTGATGATACGGTCACCGGGCAGTATCCCGAGCTTTTCCGATGGCCCTCCAGATATCACGGCCACCACCATCACCGTATCGTCCTGAATGCTGAACTGCACTCCAATGCCACCGAAGTTACCTTCCAGTTCCTCATTCACTTCTTTCAGATCTTTGGCCGGAATGTACACCGAGTGCGGGTCCAGGTTTTCAACAATGTGTGGTATCACCTTTTCTTCCAGGTCTTTTATGTTGATAGAATCCACATACTCCTCTTTTATCAGGTTAAGTACCATTTCCACCTTGTCCTGATGCGGATAGATAATCAGTGAATTTGATCTTAAAGCTCCTGGCAGCGAGAAAATGTATCTTCCGATAAAAACACCGGACACCAGTACCAGTGCAAAAATTAACGGCATAAGTATGCGGCTCTTATTCCCTTTGTTTGTCATATCTTGAAATTTGTTTAGTTCTTAAAATGTATGCTCCGTAGAAAATCAAAGTTTATTGTTCTTTAATGATTATGTCTTCTTTAATGTGTGCTATATCAATGTTGGCACGGTTCAGCAATTTGATGCCGTCATCGGAATGATATTCTTCTGAAAAGACCACTCTTTTTATTCCTGCCTGAATTATAAGTTTTGCACATTCGATACATGGGGAAGATGTTACATAAAGTGTAGCTCCTTCTGAACTGTTGTTTGAATGTGCCACCTTTGTTATCGCATTTGCTTCTGCGTGCAATACGTAGGGCTTTGTTTTGTAGTTTTCGTCTTCACACTCGTTTTCAAAACCTGACGGCGTCCCGTTGTAGCCGTCACTGATTATCATTTTGTTCTTCACTATCAATGCTCCTACCTGACGTCGCTTGCAGTATGAGTTGTGCGACCATATTCTTGCCATGGCAAGGTAGCGCTGATCGAGACGGTATTGTTTTTCTGATTTGTCCATAAAGCTAAAACAAGAATCCTGATTCAAAATCCAAAAATAACCACAAAATTAACAAATCAAGTTTTTTTGCCCGTTAAAAGTATTTAACAGTAATTATTAAAGATTGAAAAAGAGTCAAATGGCATTCATTTAAACGTATGAAAATTTAATATCTTTGATACAACTTCAAATTTTCGTTAATCATGTGCGGCCGATTTGTTCAGGTAATCAACATAAAAAAAGTGGAAAGTACTTATGGTATAAATATACCTGAGGGTACTGAGTTGGAGGGGTCATACAATGTTGCACCCGGCGATTATGCCTACGTAATATCAAGTTCTGATCCTAAAACACTGACCCGCTACCGGTTTGGGATGACTCCTGCATGGGCTAAAAAGCCTATGTATCTCATCAATGCCAGAGCCGAAGGTGATTCAAACAAAGAGAATGATCCCGGTTTCAGGGGCTCAAAAGGGATAATCATGAAACCTGCTTTCCGGAAACCTATTAGGTCGCAGCGATGTGTCATCATTGCAAATGCATTTATAGAAGGTCCGGAGAAAGAAAAACTCGACAAGCCATATGTGATAACAAGGCGGGATAAAAAATATATTTCTCTTGCCGGGACCTGGGACACATGGCTAGATAAAGATACTGGCGAAGAGATAAGCTCGTTTGCCATAATTACCACAGTCGCAAATGAGATAACAGCAAAGATAGGACATCCGCGCTCGCCTGTGATAATACCTCCGGGAGCAGAACGGAAATGGCTTAACAAAAACATCCCGCTAGTTGATGTGCTGAAATTTCTTAAGCCGTTTCCTGGCAGCTACTTTGAGGCGATCCCCGTTTCGGTAAAAGTAAAAGACCCACGCAATAAAGACAGGGATATTCTGATCCCACAGGGCAAAAGAATAACTGTTGAGGATGATCTTGAAGTGACCAAAGGCCTAAAACTGCAAGGCATGGGCAACAGGAAGAAAAGGTGAGAAGCACATGTCTGACTGCGCAGCCAGGTCTACCTGGCTATGCTAGTTAGACAGGCAGGCCCTCCCGGCCTCCCCCAAATTGGGGGAGGAGAACAAGGGTGCTGAGATATTGTTCAGAACAACCCGTTCAGTTCGGCCTCCACTTTATCTATCACGCTGCTAAGGTCGGTTTTGTTTCTAATAAAATCGATATCGTTTGTGTTGATGATAAGAAGCTTGCCTTTGTTGTAACGCTCTATCCAGGCCTCGTATCTTTCGTTCAGGCGTTTAAGGTAGTCGAGCCTGATGTTGTTCTCATAGCTCCTGCCACGTTTTTGTATCTGTTCAACAAGGGTAGGCACCGATGCGCGGAGATAGATAAGAAGGTCAGGCGGCTGAACGAAACTACTCATAAGCTCGAAAAGCGACAGGTAGGTTTCATAATCGCGGCGGCTCATCAGCCCCATATCGAACAGGTTGGGAGCAAAAATATAAGCATCCTCATAGATCGTCCGATCCTGTATCACATCCTTCCCCGATTCTCGTATCTCATGTACTGATGCAAGGCGGCTTTTGAGAAAAAATATCTGCAGGCTGAATGCCCAGCGTGTCATATCTTCGTAAAAATCCTCAAGATAAGGATTGTCGTCCACCTCCTCAAAGTGGGGCTGCCAACCGTAATGATGCGCAAGCAGTTCCGTCAATGATGTTTTCCCTGATCCTATGTTCCCGGCAATAGCTATATGCATTTTTTCAATTTATTTAGGGTTGGTTATTCTTTGTTCATCTCAAGCAATTCGTCGATATACTCTCTGTTGTTGGCAAGCCGTGGCACCTTGTGTTGCCCTCCAAGTTTATCCTTGGAAGCCAGCCAGTCAACAAAAAGGTTGTTTCTTGCAGGTATCACTTCAAGTTGTTCCAAAGTCATGTCCTTGTAGCGCTTCGCTTCATAATCGGAGTTGATAGACTTCAGGGCCTCATCAAGAGTTTGTGAAAACAACGAAAGATTGTCCGGTTTCTTTTCAAATTCAATCAGCCACTGATGCCTTCCTTTGCTGTTTGTACCCATAAACACCGGTGCTGCCGTGTATTCCTTTATCACTGCACCTGTTTTCCTGCAGGCGATATCAAGTCCGCGTTCAGCATTGTCAACGATAAGTTCCTCGCCAAAGGCATTTATGAAATGTTTTGTTCGTCCTGTGATTATTATCCTGTGAGGGTTTAAAGATACAAAACGAACAGTGTCACCTATAAGATAACGCCACAATCCACCGTTTGTTGAGATAATTATGGCATAATCCCTGTTTTTTTCAACTTCGTCTATGGTGTATGTCTTCGGATGTTCTTTACCAAGCTCCGAAAGTGGCATGAATTCATAAAATATTCCGTAGTCTAGCATCAGCAGCATACCTTCGTTCGAGAGGTCATCCTGAATGGCAAAGAATCCTTCGGAGGCATTGTATGTCTCCATGTAGTTCATCTTGTCCGAGGGGATAAGCTGTTTGTACTGTTCCCGGTAAGGGGTGAAGTTAATACCTCCGTGGATGAAAAGTTCCAGATTGGGCCACACCTCCAGCAGGTTTGATTTACCAGCTCGTTTCAGAATATTTTTCAAAAGGACAAGGAACCAACTTGGCACACCGGCAAGTGATGTTACATTTTCATCGATGGTGGCTTCAGTCATTTTTTCCATCTTGGCCTCCCATTCCGACATCAGGGCAATGGACGGGCCAGGGGTTTTCAGGAACTGTGTCCAGTAAGGCATATTCTCTATCAGGATTGCCGAAAGATCGCCATAGTAGGAATCGGAACTGAAACTGTTTATCTGGTGACTGCCCCCGAGGACAAGGCATTTGCCAGGAAACATTTCCGATTCCGGATTGTTCTCGAGATAAAGTGAGATAGTATCCTTTCCGCCCCTGAAGTGGCAATCTTCCAAAGACTCTTTGCTTACAGGTATGAATTTGCTCTTTGACGATGTTGTGCCCGAAGATTTGGCAAACCACTTTATCTCACCCGGCCACAGCAAGTCTTTTTCACCCCTCTTTAGTCGCTCCACAAAAGGCTTAACTCCCTCATATTCCACGACGGGAACACGTTCGCGATAGGTGCCGGCTGTTCTTATCGTCTTAAAATCATATAACTCCCCATAATGAGTATTCGATGCCGTTTCCAAAAGATACTCAAGCTGAGCCTGTTGTGTTTCGCCCGGATTTTCCCTGAACGCCTCTATCTGTTTGATGCGCTTGGAATTAATAAGAGATATGATGGAATTCAAAATTGGCATTGGCAACGCTTATCCGGTTCTTAGTTTAGGATAAAGATAAAAAAAAAATAGTTTTACAAACAAACGTTGAGGATTAATGCAGATATAATATTAAGGCCATGAAACTGCTTTGTACCTCATTAACTTTTTATTACTTTTGAAATGATATGCAGAAATAAATTTATCAACAATTTAGTATGAATTATTTTGATGTAGTTGTAGGACTTTTGTTGGCCTTTGCTCTTTTTAAAGGATTTAAAAACGGCCTGGTAACAGAGCTGGCTTCTATCGCAGCCCTCGTACTCGGATTGCTGGGAGCTATTACCTTTTCGGGGCTGACAGCAGATTACCTTGCTCCTCATATCGATTCTTCCCACATAGGATTAATATCTTTTTTCGTGACCTTCATTTTGATAGTGATAGCTGTGCATTTCATTGCAAAACTGGTAAACAAACTTCTTGAAGCTGTTGCTCTGGGAGCATTGAACAGGATACTCGGTGCCGCTTTCAGCGTTTTGAAGTATGCTTTTATCATTAGCGTTCTGCTTGCCGTTCTGAACGGAATAAGTTCAGGACTGATACCCGAAAAACAGAAAAAAGATTCAGTATTGTACGGCCCTGTGTCAAATCTTGCTCCCCATATATTTCCTTACCTGCATTTTGACGACATAAAAAATAAAGCCAAAGATGTGACCAAAGGCGTGGAGGTGTGATTAAAGGGTTCTAGGGTTAAAGGGCTCTATGGTTAATGTGTTGAATGGTTAAAGTGTTAATTGGTTCTATGGTTGTAGGGTTGGCGGTTGTTATTTTATTGGTTTTACTGGTGTTGCGGCGTTTTTTTCCATCCGGCTTTTTCTGCTGACTGAGGGCTGCCGATTGCCGACTCTTTTCCGGCTTTGATATTCCGGCGCTCTGCACCTAATTCTCTATGTCCTGGGTTTTTTCTACAAAGTGTTTTGGTGCTATGCACCTTTCTTTTCTCTGAGCTTTATAATTCTTTAATTCTGCCGATAGAATACTTCCTTGCAATTTTAAGCTTCAGGCTTCTAGCCTTTCTGCTGACTGAGGGCTGGGGGCTGCCGGCTGAAAATATCCTTTCACCTTCGAGCTTCCGGCTTCCAGCTTTCTATGCCTACTCTTTAATTGCCCCTCGTGAACTTTTTGGCTGAGAAACTTTAATCTTGACAAACTTTCAACTATTTTTGCCGGCACAATTTTAATCGGAACGAAAAGAGGACACGATAATGGAAACTGTTGTTAGCGGCATACGCCCCACGGGGAATTTACATCTCGGAAACTATTTTGGAGCAGTACGGAATTTTTTAAAGATGCAGGAGAATTATAACTGCTTCTTCTTCATTGCTGATTATCATTCACTGACCACTCACCCGACACCGGAAGACCTGCATGAAAATGTCAAGCAGGTCCTTGCAGAATATCTGGCATCAGGCCTGGACCCTGAAAAAAGCACACTTTACATTCAGAGCGACCTGCCGGAGGTAGCAGAGCTTAATCTCCTGTTGAGCATGAACGCATATCTCGGAGAACTTGAGCGGACGACATCTTTCAAGGAGAAAGCACGCAAACAGCCTGAAAATGTAAATGCCGGTCTGCTTACCTATCCTGTTCTTATGGCAGCCGATATCATCATCCATCAGGCATCAAAGGTGCCGGTAGGGAAAGACCAGGAGCAGAATCTCGAGATGACACGTAAATTTGCCGGCCGCTTCAACCGGATGTACAAAGTGAATTACTTTACTATTCCACAGCCTTTCAATTTCGGTGATAACCTGATTAAAATCCCCGGTCTTGACGGCACAGGTAAAATGGGAAAATCAGAAGGCAACGGCATATATCTTGCCGACGACCCGAAAGCTATTCGTAAAAAGGTTATGAGGGCCGTTACCGATTCAGGGCCAACAGAACCAAACTCTGAAATGTCGGAACCGGTACGTAACCTTTTCACTCTGCTGGAAGTTGTTTCCACTCCTGATACTGTTGAGTTTTTCAGGGATAAGTACAACAGCTGTGAAATACGGTACGGAGACCTTAAAAAGCAGCTTGCCGAGGACATCATCAAATTCACTGCACCTATACGTGAACGCATCAATGAAATAAAAGCAGATGAAGCATATCTCGGTAAAGTAGTGAAAATGGGCAAGGAAAAAGCTCATGAAAGCGCTTCGAAAACCATTAAAGAAGTTAGGGAGATTATTGGCATAAAACCTTTTTTTTAGTCTAAAAATTTCTCTTAAACAAATTAGTTATTACTTTTAAAAAGTGGAAACCAATGTTTTTGCCCTTTGAAAGTAGTACATGTAAATACAAGTGATGTAAGAGGCAGTGCGGCTATGGCAGCAAACCGCCTTAACCTGGCACTACGAAATGCAGGGATCGAATCCACTATGCTTGTCCAGGAGGCCTATACGGATTCCGAATATGTGGTACAGGCTGGGAGTGGAAACCTATACAAATTCAAGGCTTTTGCCCGCTTTATGTTCGAGTGGTTGAAGTTTTTCCCTTACGAACGAAATTCCATTCTCAAATTTGTTTTCTCCCCGGCAAACAAAGGCCTTGATATTACAGTCCATCCATTGGTGCGGGAAGCTGACATCATTCATCTGCACTGGATAAACCAGGGCTATCTCTCTCTGAAGACACTTCAAAAATTGTTTAACCTGGGTAAACCTGTAGTCTGGACACTCCATGACATGTGGCCTTTCACAGGTGGTTGTCACTATTCGGGAACCTGCCTTGAGTTCCTGGAAAAATGTTCTTTCTGCCCCTACCTGAGCAAACCGGCCAAAGACGATCTGGCAGCAAAACAGTTCAGCAAAAAAAGGAAACTGTATCATGATGCAGACATACATCTCGTGGCATGCAGCAAATGGATGAAGGCACAGGCTTCAGAAAGTGCCCTGTTCAGGCACAAAGAAATCATAGCTATCCCCAACCCTATTGATGTTGGCGTTTTTAAACCGATTGACAAAAAGGAAGCCCGTACCAAACTTGGCCTGCCAAAAAACAAGAAGCTGTTGCTTTTCGGCACAATGGATTCTTCCGACATGCGCAAGGGTGCAAGATACCTGTTTGAAGCTCTTAATACCCTTGTTGAAAATTTTCCGGTCTTCAGGGAAAAGGTTGAGGTTGTAGTCTTTGGTAAAATACACAAGAGCTTTTACGCAGGTGTGCCACTGAAAATACATAACCTGAAGTTTGTATCAGACACCCAAAAGTTTGTGGAAATTTACAATGCCGCCGACATATTTGTCCTTCCATCATTGCAGGTTAATCTTCCCAACACAGCCATGGAATCACTGGCATGCGGAACACCTGTTGTGGCTTTTAGTTCGGGAGGGTTGACTGAAATGATAAAGCACAAACACTCCGGGTTCATCGCAGAATCAAAAAATGCTCTGAGCCTGTCCACAGGTATTTATGAATCACTCTTTATGGACGACCTTGAACAGATGGGAAAGAATGCACGGGAAAAAGTGCTTAAGGAATATGCAAATGATATCGTTGCCCGGCAGTATGTGGAGATGTATAAGAATGTGATGTGACACCTCATTAAAATATTTTCCCGAAATGTAAATCCTAAATTATTTGT
>JALVJU010000167.1 GCA_027034005.1 Marinilabiliaceae bacterium | reverse complement strand
CAAGCTCAGAAAGATTTAACTGGTTATAGTCGTTACAATAATCAAATAATACAGACTTCATTTGATCTTGTTTACGATGCTCCATTTTTAAAAGGGCTTCAGTTTAAAGCGTTAGGGGCATATGATCAAACCCATAATGAAAATAAAGCAATTCAGAAGGATTTTAATCTTTATGATTATGATGCTGAAAATGACAAGTATATTCCTACCAGATTTTCTTATCCTCCCCGGATATCTGTTTATAATAATTATGATTATACGATGTCATTTCAGGGACATATACGTTATAAAAACACATTTGCAGACAAGCATAATGTAGGGGCATACTTTGTGTACGAGACTCGTGAAAGAAAAAGAACCTATTCCGGGATTTACAAAGAGTATGATTTTTTTACAAATGATCAAATTGATTATGCTGTAAATAATGATAAACAAACAACATATGGCAATGAGATCCATGAGCGTTTTATGTCATTTATAGGCAGGGTTAATTATGATTATCTGGGTAAATATCTGATTGAAGCTACTGCAAGATATGACGGGTCTTATCGTTATGCTCCCGATCAAAGATGGGGGTTATTCCCTGTTGTCTCAGGAGGATGGAGGATGTCCGAAGAACCATTTATAAAAGATAATGTTTCATGGATATCAAACCTGAAATTAAGGGCTTCATATGGTATATTAGGGCAGGATGCAGGGGCTCCTTTTCAGTATATCCCCGGGTATACAGTTTCCGGAGGTGGTTATTGGGAGTTTGTAAATGGTGTTGAAACCAATGGTGTTAAATCACCGGCAATTGTAAATAACAATTTAACCTGGATGGAATCCAGGACCCTCGATTTGGGAATAGATCTTGGATTTTTTAATAATAAGCTTTCTTTTGTTGCAGATGTTTATAATCGATATAGAACAGGATTGCTTGCGACAAGACTTGTTAGTTTGCCCAATACTTTTGGAGGGCAAATGCCTCAGGAAAATTTAAATTCTGATCAGGTTCGCGGTATTGAATTTTCTTTTGTGTATCAGGATAACATAGGTTTGTTTCATTATTCCATCTCAGGAAATATAAACTATGCACGATATAAAACTGTTGACTGGGAAGAATCACCATATGCAAGTAGTATGGACAGGTACAAAAGAGGAATGCAGGGACGGCTGTTGGGTGCATACTGGATGTATCATTACATTGGTCAATATCAGGATGAAGAGGATGTGTTGAACTCACCCATTCAAGGCGGAACTTCTTACTATAAGAATTTGCCGGGTGATTTTAAATATGAAGATGTAGACCATAATGGGATTATAGATGGTAATGACCAGATTCCTTTAACTTTTGATCAGGACCCAAAAACTTATTACGGTTTGACAATTAACTGTAGTTACAGGGGTATTGACCTCAATGTCCTGTTTCAGGGAGCTGCAAATTTTACCGCCAGATATAATAACATTTATACAACAATGTTTTATCTTGACAGTAATTTGCCTGCATACTTTTATGACAGATGGCACAAAGCTGATCCTACTGACCTGAATAGTGAATGGATACCGGGAGAATGGCCGGCCAGCCGTATGGATAAGGATGTTGCACCTATGATGTATGCATCAAGTGACAAATGGCACAGGAATGCAACTTATTTGCGTTTAAAGAATCTTGAACTGGGGTACACATTGCCCAAAAATATAACAAAGAAAATAGGAATAGATAAAGTAAGGATGTTTGTGAGTGGAAGCAATCTTGTTACATGGACTGATGATTTTCTTAAACCCTTTGATCCTGAGTCTAATGTTCACTCATTATGGGGAGAATCAACGGGATTTACTTACCCTATCATGAGTACATATAATTTTGGATTAAATGTTAATTTTTAAAATTCAGAAAAATGAAAAAATATAGTTTATTGCTTATAATTGTTTTTGTTGGGTTGTTTGGATGTAAAGACTATCTTGATCTTAAACCAACAAATAAAATAAGTGCAGATGATTTGTTCTCATCAGAAGAGGGAATGAAAGCCTATTTGGCAAACCTCTATTATCAGTCGCCTATTGAAGATTTTAACTGGCAACCATGGTATTTTCACTCATTTAATTTCAGATCGAATAATGCGGGTCTGTTTCCTATAACATTGGCTGATGAGGCTATTAATTCTGAGTATGATGCTATTGCAACAGATCCATGGCACTTTTTCTGGTGGGATCCCGGTTATACCCTCAACAAGGACATAAATATGTTTTTTGATGCTATACCAACCTTATCCGTTGATGACGAGACAAAAACGAGACTGTATGGAGAAGCATATTTCCTACGTGCATATACATATTTTGAATTAGCAAAATTGTATGGTGGCGTTCCTATTATAACCAAAGTGGGAAATCCTGAAGATTCAACTACACTGTATATCCCTCGTAGTACGGAAAAAGAAACATGGGATTTTGTTCTAGCAACTTTAGATTCTGCAATAGTAAGATTGAGTGATGATAATTCTGATAAAAGAAGGGCCAACAAATGGACAGCTCTTGCACTTAAGTCACGGGCTGCTTTGCATGCTGCTTCGGTAGCCAAGTATTGGGACAGGGCACCTCTTTCAGGTGAGGCTGTAAATAAAAAACTAGTGGGAGGTATGACAGAAGCTGATGCTCAAAGATATTATGCAGAATGTATAAGTGCTTCTGAAAAATTGATAAATGAGGGTGGTTTCAGTTTACATAAACCTGATCCGGCAAATAAGGATGAAGCTGCGGAAAATTACCGGGAGATGTTTAAAGATCCGGATTTAGCACCCGAAGAGGTTATTTTCATAAGAGGATATACTCTTCAGGAACACGGTAATGCATTCCAGTTATGGGGTGAAACCAACCAGACGAAAGAATCATGGCCTTTCGCAGGCAGGTTCAACCCGCTGATCGAGATGGTTGATGAATACGAAAGTTATTCTCATCCTGGTGAAAAGGCTCCTGTGATAACAACTACTGATGGAGACTATGAGAATTATAATGGATATAATCCATCAAGAGATTATCTTAAATTTGATAACCCGTTAGATATATTTGCTGATAAAGATGCCAGATTAAAAGCATCTATTATATTACCGATGTCAAACTGGAAAGGCCAAAAAATTATTATTCAGGGAGGTATCATTAAAACTGATGGCACTCCGGTTATTGAAGGAGCCGGTCAGGAGACCGTGGACGGGAAGACTTATTATTCTTTTGGAGCCGCAGATCCTAATTCATATTCAGGTTTCTTGCATGCTGCCACTCATACTAGAACCGGTTTTTTAATCAGGAAGTTCCTGGACGAGAATTTTCATCCTAAGGCCATTTGGGCTTCATGTACTAATGACTGGATAGAGTTCAGATATGCAGAAGTACTATTAAATTATATGGAAGCAGTTGTGGAAAGTGGACAGGGAGATGCCGGGAAGGCAGAACAGTATTTAAATGATATTCGCCACAGAGCCGGACATACAACCGATATCCCTTTAACTGAAGAAAATGTTCTCAGGGAAAGAAAAGTAGAACTTGCATTTGAAAACAAACGGATCTGGGACCTTGTAAGAAGAAGAGAATATCATACAGAATTTAATAACAGGTACAGGCATGCATTGGTCCCTATTTTTGATTTAAGAAGCATGAAATACATTTTTGTCAGGCAACGTGTAACAGGATCAAGAGTATGGAGCTTCGATCCGCATTTTTATTACAGACCGATTGGCGGAATTACGACGAATTTGTTAACTCAGAATCCACAATATTAATTTATTAAAATATTTATTATTATGAAAACAATAACTATATATATGGTTCTCGGATTGCTTATTACGCTAAATTCATGTGAGCTATTGAATTTTGATGGTCCGGATGCACAATTCCATGGTGCTATAATTGATGAGGAAACCGGGGATACCATACCACAGGATATCATTGACGGTTCAATGATAGACTATATTGAGCAAGGTTTTGAATCCCCTGAGATACAAAGGTTAATATTCAAGGTAGATGGTACTTTTAGAAATGATCTCATGTTTTCGGCTGATTACAAAATGATACCGACAAGAGGAAACTTTTTCACCCCAGATACCTTAAGTATTCATATAAAACCGGGAGATAATAAACATGACTTTCTGGTTAAACCCTATGCCAGAATAAAAGATGTTACTCTTGAGATTGGTGCTTTGCATGGAAAAAATTATTTGGTTGCAAGGTTCAAGATTGAACAACTGGCTGATACACCTATAAAATCTACTATGCTTGCAATAGATAAAAGCCCCAATGTAGGCCGAAGATTAAATGAACGGAACTTTGAAAGAACTTTAAACCGAAATGTAGATCCTGAATCTGTTCAGGTATTATGGCTGCCATTGGAATACTTTACCGAAGGTCAGCAATATTATATCCGGATAGGTGCATTGACAGATATTCCGGAAGCCAAATATAACTGGAATAAGGCAATAAGGCTCGATCCGTATACATTACCAATGCCTTAACTAATTCAGAATTAAAATAATCTGTTCTGTGTCAAAGAATAATCGGCTCGGAACAGATTATTTTGTAATCAATTTTTTGAATATTATGCGTCTATTTTACTTTGTTTCGTTTTTTATAATTTTATTATCTTCTTGTACTTCGAAGGAAGGTTCAAATTTAAGGTTTGTTGATCCTTCCATAGGTGGAGTTGGGGTTATCCTTGAACCAACAAGGCCTACAGTGCATATCCCCAATAGTATGGTAAGGGTGTTTCCGGACAGAAATGATCAGCTTGATGATCAGATAAGAAATTTCTTTCTTACAATAACTTCTCACAGGTTGAATAAAGTTTTTGCATTCATGCCGGTTAGCGGTTCAACAGAGCAGGACTTATGGGGTAAACGATATGAATATCGTGACGAAGTATTGAAACCTTATTATTATAAAACATGTTTTGAGGAAAACGGAAATTCTATTGAGTTTACTCCGGCTGAAAGGAGCGGATCTTACAAAATTAATTTTATTGATGATAATGATCATTTTATCCGGATGTTGCTGTACAACAGTGAGGGAGAGTTTAAGGTAGAAGGGAAGAATGTAATAACCGGAAAAGAAAATTTTGCCGGAATGACAGCTTATTTTTATGCTATTACAGATAAAGATGTTAGTGACATAAAGTATGGCAACGGAAATAAAGCTTTGCTTGTTGGGTTCGGAAACAAAAAACAAACAGTATCATTCAAATATGGCATTTCATATATAAGTATCGATCAGGCAAAACAAAACCTTGATAAAGAGATAAAAGATTTCGATTTTGAGAAAATAAAGAAACGGGCATACAAGATATGGGATAAGACTCTTTCAAAGATAAAAGTACAAGGAGGGACCTTAGCGCAAAAGAGGGTTTTTTATACTTC
>JALVJU010000166.1 GCA_027034005.1 Marinilabiliaceae bacterium | reverse complement strand
ATAGTGGAGGCGAATAACAAGCTGCAGCAGCAGAACGATCATTTAACAAAGATCAAAGAAGACCTCCTTTCATATCAGCAAAAAATAAAAAGACAAAATACGGAACTGGAAGAGAAGAACAAAAAGCTTAAAGAACTTACAAGTACCAAAGATATGTTCATGTCGATAATATCACATGACCTGCGAAGCCCCTTCAACTCCCTACTCGGCCTAACTGAAATTCTGATACTCAAAAAAGACCGGATGATAAATGATCCCGAGACATTAAAGCTTGTAAATTCCATCCATGAATCAGCAGAGCAGGCATACAAGCTTGTGCTAAACCTGCTTGAGTGGTCCAGGCTGCAGTCCGACAGAATAGAGTATTCACCGGAAAGGATAAACCTGAATACTCTTGTCAAGAATAATATTGATCTTACCAGAATACAGGCTAAAAATAAAGACATTGATATCAGCTTTGAGCACGGAATGTACTCCTGCCTTGCCCATGCTGATAAAAATATGATAAATACCGTAATCAGGAATTTTATTTCAAATGCAATTAAATACACACACCGGGGAGGAAAAATACATATCCTTTGCGGGTGTAATGAGAAGGAGTGCATGGTCAGTGTTCAGGATAACGGTTTGGGAATCCATAAGGACATGCTTCAGCAAATTCTCACTACAGATAATAAAGTTTCCACCAAAGGTACTGCCGGGGAACTTGGAACCGGACTTGGGCTGGTGCTTTGCAAGGAGTTTGCTCAAAAAAATAAAGGCAGGATAGGGATCGAAAGCGAGCTTGGCAAGGGCAGCACATTTACCTTGTTCCTCCCTTTGTTTAAGGACGAATAGTACGTTGAACCTGTTCTCGGGAATCTCCTGATCCTGATATTTGATTTCAGCTTTAATATTTTACTTTTTAACAAATAAGTTATGTTTAGATCAATTGTAATTTTGATATTTATTCTTTTCGTAGTTGTGTCATGTAGTGAGAAGAAAGCAGATGATGCCTGGGCCGGGGCTGAGTGGATAGCATACGAACACCTGCCTGACAGTATGAAAATAGTTCCCGGAGTGCATGGCAATGGGAATTCATTGGGCGATAAAGGACTAAAACGTTCTGTTGTACCCATATTCAGGAAAGAGTTCAGCGTAAAAAAAGAGCTGAAGAATGCAACCATTGATATCACGGGTCTGGGGCATTATGAACTTTATGTTAACGGGAAAAAGGTTGGGGACAGGTTTTTATCACCTGGCTGGACCGCCTACAGAAAACATATACTTTACAACACGTTTGACATTACCGAATATCTGAAAAAAGGTGGTAATGTGATCGGTGCGATAGTCGGGAACGGATTTTTCAATATCAACAGGGAGCGCTATCGAAAACTTGTTATCGCCTATGGTTATCCCATGCTCAAGTTCAACCTGACACTTATATACACTGATGGTTCTGTAAAGAATGTCGTTTCAGACAGAAGAACATGCAAAGTAACACCTTCACCAGTAACTTTCAGTAGTATATACGGGGGTGAAGACTATGATGCACGTATGGAACAAAATGGTTGGGATAAACCAGGTTTTGATGATTCGGCATGGAATGATCCTGTTGTGATCACCGACACATTTGGGAAGCTGATGCCGGAAACAGACTATCCCTTAAAAGTAATGAAAGAGTTTTGCGTGAAAAAGGCCCTTACATCAAAAACAGGCCGCACTGTTTATGATTTCGGGCAAAATACTTCGGGGATAATCGCCTTAAAAGTTAAAGGTAAGAGAGGGACAAAAGTAGTGATCAGGCCGGGAGAACTGCTTGAAGAAGATGGAAATGTCTCTCAACGGAGTTCAGGAAAACCTTATATTCTGAGCTACACTCTGAAAGGCGATGGTGTTGAATCGTGGCAGCCGCGTTTTACATACTACGGATTTCGATATGCCGATGTTGAGATCATTGATCCTGACGGGGAGACTGCACTAACTGATATCAGGATGCTGCATACTCGTAACTCATCACCTGTGGCCGGGCACTTCGTGTGTTCCGACACGCTTTTTAACAAGATATTTGAGCTGATAAACTGGGGGATAAAAAGCAACATGGCAAGTGTCATGACCGATTGTCCGCACCGTGAAAAGCTCGGATGGCTTGAACAGACATATCTCATCGGGCCATCGATAAATTACAATTTTACTACCTTAAGACTTTACAGGAAGATAGTTGGTGACATGATGTATTCACAGCTTGAGAACGGGTTGGTTCCGGATATCGCCCCGGAGTACGTGCCTTTTAAAGGCGGGTTCCGTGATTCGCCGGAGTGGGGAAGCGCCTCGGTGGTCATCCCGTGGCAGCTTTACAAGTGGTACGGTGATGAGGAGACGATGAAAAAAGCATACCCGATGATGAAACGGTATGTTGACTACCTGCATGGCAAATCGAAGGACAATATCCTTGATTACGGTCTGGGCGACTGGTTCGATCTTGGCCCTAAAAGGCCGGGAGTGGCACAGCTGACCCCTGTAGCCCTGACAGCAACAGCAATTTATTACTACGATGTTACCATTCTTGCCAAAGCCGCAAAACTGACAAGGCAAGAAGCTGACGAAAAGTACTACACAGAACTGGCTGAAGAGGTCAAAAGATCGTTCCAAAAGAAGTTCTTTGATGAAAAAACAGCAGCATGCTCTACGGGGAGCCAAACAGCTTATGCCATGCCTCTTTATGTAGGGCTTATCCCGGATGAATACCAAGAGAAGGTGCTGAACAATCTTGTGGATTCGATCAAAAAGAATGATTATGCCCTTACGTCCGGTGACATAGGTTACAGGTTTCTTGTGAGTGTTCTAAGCAGGAACGGGAAAGCAGACATCCTTTATAAAATGAATGACCGCACAGACCGGCCCGGTTACGGTTATCAGCTTATGAAGGGAGCAACAGCACTTACCGAAAGCTGGGCTGCTTTGCCGTATCTTTCGAATGACCACATGATGCTTGGACACCTCATGGAATGGTTCTATTCGGGACTGGCAGGGATAAAACAGGCGGATAACTCAATTGCATTTAAAGATATTGTGATAGCCCCGACACCTGTTGGTGACATAAGACAGGTAAAATGTCTTTACAGGTCGGCAAGCGGGATAATTATATCCAACTGGCATATTGAAGATGAAGCTTTTGTGATGCAGATCGCGATACCGGATGGCACTAAAGGAAGGGTAGAAATTCCCAGGTCGATAAAATACAAAAAATGTATGGTGTTCAACAAATCTATCGGGAAGAAAGTTAAGCCTGATATCAAAGATGATTCATTCATGTTAGGGCCGGGAGAGTACAGGATAGATGTGATAAAGAAGAAATGATGCGGGATATGTGTTAAAATAATGTTGCTCCGGACAGATAAGGTAATAAGGTTGTCTGAATGGGTGAATGATAATTGTACTAAGGTATTAGTGAAAATAAGGTTAGATTGATGTGTATGCACGAAATCAAAAAAAATAATGTCATGCCTAACGGCACTTTGTCTCAACCTGGATTTTTTACCCTAATTTCACGCCTACCGGGGTTCATGTCTAATTCGGTTATTGTTGGATTCTCGTATAAGATAGGATGGGTGCCTAATGGCTAAATTCAAATTTGGAGATAATGTTGTACCTACGGCATACTCCTTTTTTAGTATGCCGTTTTCTGACAAAACTGTTCTGCAGGAAGGTTGATAAAAATTTGTATTTTTGCAGCCATTTCAGGAATGACCTCGGAGTTGTTTCTGATTTTTTTCATATCATTTTTGATCTATGGTGCTAACTGACAGGATATCGAAACATAATATCAGGGCTTTTCTGTGGCATGCGGGGTTCCTAGCTTTTGCGCAGGTCTTCATGGATGTGGACACTGTGATACCTGCCATGCTGATCGAATCAGGAGGGACGGCATTTCACATCGGCCTGATGACTGCCATAATGGTTGGTGGGTCTAGTTTTACACAGATATTTTTTGCTCCATATCTGAGCAACCAACCTTACAAAAAGAAATTTCTTTTGATGGGGATCAACCTGCGTATCTTTTCTCTTCTTGCTTTGGGAACAATGCTTTTTTATCTCAACAGGGGGCATTTCTCACTGCTGTGGCTTATCTTCATCCTGATAACAATATTCTCGTTGAGCGGCGCATTTGCCAACATCAGCTACATCGACCTTACGGGCAAATCTATTCTCCAGGAAAAGCGAAAGGCTTTCTTTTCTACTCGCCAGATAATTTCCGGCTCCATCGTTTTGGTCTCTGCATTCCTTGCCAAAAAGACCCTTACCCTGGCTGAATTTCCTGTGAACTACTCTTATATGTTCTACATTGGCGGGACACTGCTGCTGATCGCATCATTTGGTTTCTGGAGCATTAAGGAGGTAGCTCCATCTGTTTTGCGAATCAAGGGGATCAGGCATTTTTTCGGAGTGATGAGAACAGAGCTTAAGGAGAACAAAAAACTGATATATTTTCTTGGGTTCATAAACACACAGGGTGTAGCTATTTCATTTATGCCATTTGTGGTGTTGTATGCCAAGAATGTGTTTGGAGCAGTTAGCAGTGATACCGGTAATTTCCTGCTTTTTAAGGTTGTCGGCGTGGTTTCGGTAAGTCTGCTGATACTTGCCCTTGCAGGAAAGGCGAAATACCGTTTGTTGCTATATCTGAATGTTCTTCTTTCACTTACGGTGGTTCTCTCAACATATTTTATTTCCGATGTACACCTGATAAAATATATTTTCATCATCGGGGGAATTGTTTATTCGCTTTACAGCATAACCATGAACGGTGTGATGCTTGAGATATCCGGGCATGAGAACAGGGCCCTTTATGCAGGTTTTGCAGGAGCAGGCAACATCTTTCCCGCCATTTTCCCGCTGATAGGAGGTTCGTTGATAGGCATTCTGGGATTCAAAGCTTTTTTCCTCCTATTTGTGGTGATGATACTTATCTCTCTCTGGTTTATCCGTAAGATGGATTGCAAGAAGTGACCGGATGAAAAACAAAAGGCTGCAAAAATGCAGCCTTTCATCTTTAACATAAATATTTTTAGATGTATACATTACCCACCTTTATTAATTTTGGAATGTTCAGAAGTTTTATTTTTCTTCCGTTCAGTTCTATAAGTTTATCTGCTTTGAACTCCGACAGTAACCTTATCACCGATTCGGTTGCAGTACCCACCATGTTGGCAAGTTCTTCACGGGTCAGGGAGATCTGAAGTGTGTTGTCCTCGTCAAGTTCAAATTCGTCCATGAGCAGCAGCAGCACTTCTGCCAGTCTTTCGCGTACCGTTTTTTGAGCTATGTCGGTAAGGAATTTATTTGCCTCCCCTAACTCTTTACAGGTCAGCTTCATCAAAGCCATTGCAAACTCTGAATTCTCTTTAAGCAGTTTGGTAAGTTCTTCTCCGGGGATGTAGCAAAGAACTGTTTCATCAATGATCTTTGCCGTTGTACAAGCCAGTTCATTGCTTATGACAGACCTGAACCCGATAAGATCTCCTGTTTTTGCAAAACGTATTATCTGTTCTTTGCCGTCAAAGCCTGTCTTGTATATTTTGACAATACCTTTTACAACAATGTAAGTTCCGTTGATACGGCTGCCTTCGTTGTAAACAATGCTCCCACGCTTGTGAAGTGTGCAAATTGTGATCTGGTTGAGCTCTTCAACTTCCTCTTCTGTTAATGATTTAAATATATCAAAAGACAACAGATCTACATCTTCGGTGTAAGGGACACTCTGTTGGTTTTTCATGGTTTATACTAATAGGTGTTTGTTAAAAATGTGATATATGTCATGTGTATGCTACAAAGATAAAAAGAAATCAGAATTAACCATACAGATATGTAAAAACCTTGATTTTCATATTCTTTTACAACCAGAGTGAGATGTTTTTATGCCAGGCGGGGCTGATATAATCTTAGATTTTATGGAAACAAATTCTCATTCCAAATCATTTTTTGTATCTTAGGGTTACCTAAATATTAGTTAAATGATCAAACTCATCGTTCCGGTCGACTTTACAGATTACTCCCTGAATGCATTGAAATATGCACTAAAGATGGGTGAGAAATTGCCGTCTGAAATAACCTTGATCCACTGTTTCCCTGAGATAGTAGAGGAGACCGATCTGGGACTTCCTCCCGGCACACCTGTTGCCGATCCCCATAAGTTGATTAAAAAGAAAAGGGACCAGGAGAAGCAACTGCTGGAAAAACTGAAGGATAATACTGAAAAGAACATGACTCCGGAACAAAAGGAGAATATTGTTATAAATACAAGGTTTGAGATCGGGTATGCGGAAGATGTCCTTTTGCAGATTAGCGAGGAGATACCGCCCGATGTTATCGTGATGGGGACCAAGAGCAAGGATGAGACCATAAAGGAACTGCTGGGAAGTGTTACGAGTGATGTGGTAAAAAAAGCAAGAGTTCCGGTACTTACTGTCCCGGCAGATTCGGAGATAGATCTCGATAAGATAAGCAATGTGTTGTATGTTACCGATTTCAGCGAGATAGATTATGAATCGCTACATAAGCTGATACGTCTCATCTCACCCTTCAGGACAATTATCTATGCCATTCAGTTCAACACTTCGAAACCAGATAAGTGGGACAGGGAGAAGTTGACAGAGTTCAGAAATTACTGTGCAGACACATACCGGAACCATACCATTAAATCAGACGTACTTTACGGGGATGATTTTCTGAGTGAGCTTGATGCTTTTATCAAAGAAAAGGATATTGATATCATTGCGATGACACGCAAGAAACGTAACATTATCTCATCACTTTTTCATCCGAGCATAACACGGAAGATACTCTTTCACACAAATATACCATTGCTTGTTTTTCATGCCTGATCATTAAAGAATGAGAAGGATGATTGGCAGAGGATAAACGAATTAAAAACTTGAAGATATGAAAATAGGAATTTTATCGGCAGGCGGTGATTGCCCCGGGATCAATGCAGCTATCAGGGGTGTAGGTAAAACTGCTATCGTACGTTACGGGATGGAAGTTGTTGGTATTGCTAACGGATTCAGCGGACTGGTTGACATGGAGACTATCCCTCTCAAGGAGGAGGTATTGTCCGGTATCCTTACCATGGGAGGAACCATTCTTGGCACATCGAGATTTAAGCCATTTAAGCCGGTGGCCGGGGAGACGGTTACCGACAATCCTCAGATCATAAAAGAGAATTACAAGAAACTCGGACTGGATGCTCTTGTGTGTATTGGTGGAAACGGTACGCAAAAGACCGCCAATCTTCTTTCCAGGGAAGGCCTGAATATTATAGGTATCCCTAAAACAATCGATAACGATGTATGGGGCACTGACGTGACTTTTGGTTTTGATTCAGCACTTACAATTGCTACTGATGCTATCGACCGTCTGCATAGTACTGCTAATTCACACAAGCGTGTCATGGTTATCGAGATAATGGGACATCATGCTGGCTGGCTGGCTTTATACGCAGGAATGGCCGCCGGTGGTGATGTGATCCTTATCCCTGAAATAGAATATGATATTGATGTAGTGGCAAACAATCTATTAGACCGTAACAAAAAAGGGAAACCCTATTCAATCGTCGTGGTTGCCGAAGGGATTAAAAAGAAGAAAAGGAAGAAAGCTGCCGCAACATATATCGGTGAAAAGATAGAGAGGATGACTGGCCTGGAAACACGGGTAACTATCCTTGGTTACATTCAGCGGGGAGGTAGCCCCAGCCCCATGGACCGCATCCTGGCGACACGCTACGGGGCTTATGCAGCCGAATTGATCTCAAGAGGCGAGTTCGGCACTATGGTATCGCTGAGAAATAATGAGATCACTTCTGTCCCTCTAGAAGAGGTTGGCGGGAAACTGCGTCTTGTGGAGCCGACAGACAGGATGATAAAAAAAGCAACAGGACTTGGAATTTGCCTGGGGAGTAATAGTCTGGATTAGGGTTGCTTAGAAAGAGTGTAAATGTTGGGTAGTATCCTATAAACTAAGCTTATAGGATACTACCTTTTAGTAAATTGTTAATCCTAACTTTTTGCCCAGTCCTTCTTCAAATATTTTAAATAGTGTCGAGATTTGAATATCAATCTTTCCATTTTCAAGTCTGGATATATAACTTTTTTTAGTTCCAGTCCTTTTTGCTAAATCGTCTTGGGTTAATTGAGCTTCCTTTCTTGCTTCCTTAATCATCTCTCCTACAACAAATGCTTTTGATCTTGTTTCAAATTCATCTCGTTTAGGAGTTCCTAATTTCCCGTACTTGATATCTAATAACTCATCAAATGTTTTTGCATCTTTTATAGTTTTCATGATTTACCCCCTTTTTTATTCTGAAAATATCCTTGTTTTAATTTTAGTCCTTTTTCTATTTCTTTCTTTGGTGTTTTCTGTGTTTTCTTTTGAAAGGCATTAAATAGAATTACTACTCTGCCTTCATCAAAACAGCAAAGGATTCTATAGATGTCACCTCGATGTTTTATTCTAATTTCATAAAGGCCATCGGTAGTTTCAATGTGTTTCAGGAATTTTTCAGGAACTCTCTCTACAGTTCTTATTAATTTAAAAACATATTCAATCTTCTCCTGAACTTTAGAGTCCTGTGCCAGATAAAAGTCTATGAAATAATTTTTATAAAATATTATTTCTCTTGTCATGCTGCAAAGTTAACATACTTGTTAACTTTTATCAAATTTATATCAGATTTTTTTAAAGGTAGCAGGTTTTTTATCTATGCACCACCACATTTGCACATAACTACATACGTTTATTTTCATGCACAATTATGAAGTTACACATCATTTCAATATGAAAATATCGTATAACTTAACCCTTATCGTACCCTTGACTTTTCTGAAGTTAGTTTACGTGAGTTGACATATCATTAGTATAACTGTTAAAGCCAAAAATTTACTTTTGCAACCCGGTTGCATAAACTTTTTTCTACATTTGTCGTTATAAGTTTAGATATAAAAATCTTTTTGATGAAGAGTAGCAGTAAAAAAACGGGATTAACAATGATGTGGCTGGCCGGGCTGGTCATATTCCTGCATGCTGTTATTCCTCATCATCACCACTACACATCAGACTATAGTTGCTTTGCAAACAGCAGTCAAAGAGAGGTTCTTGTTACTCATGTTGACCACAACTGTCATGCTTTTAATGAATTGATAAGAGAGGACCGGACTTCCTCTGCAACAAAATCACATAAACAAATAAACCATTCATGCACTTTTGCTTTGGCTTTTACCTTACCAGATGAGGTTAAAGAGGAAGGTGCTGTTTCATTACTGTCATTCGGTGTTGTGCCGGATGATGACTGTCACCTGAGGGATAATCATCCTGTCAGGGGATCACCTATTGTTTAGAATTATTCCTTTCAAAAAATGGAGAACGGTTAAATTCGGCATATAACTCATTCTGCCGCAAAGACTGCATTGTTGACTTTGCAATCCTGTAATACCGTATCATACTTTCCGTTCCGGTCAATAATAATTCTAAACAACAAACAAAAAGATGATAAATAAGATTATTTCATTTTCAATAAAAAACAAAGCACTTGTGTGGCTTTTGACCATAGGCCTTATCATCGGAGGTATTTACTCCATGACAAAAGTACCGATGGATGCCGTGCCTGACATCACTAACAACCAGGTGCTGATAATCACGACTGCACCAAACCTCGGGACAGAGGACATTGAGCAGTTCGTGACCTACCAGGTGGAACTTACGGTTGCTAACCTGCCCGATGTGACAGAGATCAGAAGTATCTCACGTTTCGGGTTATCGGTGGTGACCATCGTGTTCAAGGATAATGCGGGCACATATCTACCGCGACAACTGGTAAGTGAAGCGCTCGCCGAGATAAAAGAAAACATACCCGATGGTTTTGGTGAGCCGTTCATGGCTCCCATCAGTACCGGTTTGGGTGAGATATTCCAGTACACCCTTGAAGTGGAACCGGGGTACGATACCGTTTACAACGATATGGACCTGCGCACCATGCAGGACTGGATAGTGAAACGCCAGATGGCGATGCTGCCCGGTGTGGTTGAGGTAAACTCATTCGGAGGCCGTAAAAAACAATACGAAGTATCTATTGACCCCGACAGATTAAGAAGCTTTGGGCTCACGATATCAGATATTTTTGAAGCGCTTGAAGCAAACAACCGTAATACCGGTGGTGCATACATAGAAAAGAATTTTCAGGCAAATTTCATAAGGGGCGAAGGGCTGATGCGATCGCTCGACGATATCAGGAACACATTTGTGAAAGACATTGACGGGAAGCCCGTTTTTGTCAGGGATGTGGCAAAGGTAAAGTTTGGAAGTTTTGTGCGCTACGGCGCATTTACCAAGAACGGCAAGGGGGAAGCTGTGGGTGGTATCGTGATGATGCTTAAAGGAGAGAATTCGAATGATGTTATCAAAAGGGTGAAAGAGAGGGTTGCCCTGATACAGAAATCCTTGCCGGAGGGTGTTGTGATAAAGCCGTTCCTCGACCGCAGCAAGCTGATAAAGAGTACGACATCAACAGTGGCGGAGAACCTGGGGATAGGCGCTCTGATCGTGATCTTTGTACTGGTGATCTTCCTCGGGAATGTACGGGGCGGACTGATAGTGGCATCAACCATACCGCTGGCGCTGCTCTTTGCATTTATCATGATGAAGATATTCGGAGTGTGGGCCAACCTGATGAGCCTTGGAGCCCTCGACTTTGGTATACTTGTTGACGGGGCGGTGATCATCATCGAGAGTATGATCTTCTACCTTCACAAAAACGGGTTGATCGGCACAAAACTGCCTTCTGCCAAAAAAGATGAACTTGCTTACAAAGCTGCAAGTAAGATGATGAACTCGGCATTTTTCGGGCAGTTGATAATCCTCATCGTGTTCATCCCGGTAATGGCGCTTCAGGGAGTTGAAGGTAAGATGTTCAAGCCAATGGCAATGACATTCGGATTTGCTGTTCTTGGTGTTGTGATACTCTGCCTGACATACATCCCGATGATGACCGCTACATTCCTGCAGCCGCCGAAAACGAACAAAAAGTCATGGGGCGAGAAGGCGATAAATAAACTTGAAAACATTTACAAGCCGGTTATCAATGCAGCGCTTAAACATGGTAAATGGGTCGTTTCCACATCAGTGGTACTGCTTGTGGTAGGGTTCTTCCTTTTCTCACGCATGGGGGCTGAGTTCATGCCGAAACTTGATGAAGGTGATTTTGCTTTCCAGGCCCTGCTCAAACCCGGAACATCCCTTTCCGAAGTGAAGAAAGCTTCAACCCGGCTTGAACAGATAGTTATGGAAAACTTCCCTGACGAGGTAGAATCCATACAGAGCCGTATCGGTGTTGCCGATCTGCCAATGGATCCCATGCCGATGGATATCGCCGATATCTTTGTGATACTCAAACCAAAGGATCAGTGGAAAAAAGCAAAGACGAAACAGGAGCTTATCGACAAAGTTAAAGAGGCGGTAAGTGTTTTGCCGGGGATAAACTATGAGTTCACACAACCCATCGAGATGAGGTTCAACGAGCTGCTTACCGGTGTCCGCGAGGATATTGCCGTGAAACTTTACGGCGACGACCTGAACGTGCTTGCCGATAAGGCACAGGAGATAGTGCGGCTTGTTTCAGGAATCAGGGGCGTTGCAGGCATCAAGGCAGAAGCCACCCGCGGATTGCCGCAGATCACGGTTAAGTACGACCGTAACCGTATGGGGCGTTACAACCTGAAGATAGAAGACCTGAACGCCATCATCGAAACGGCATTCAGCGGCGGTGTGGCAGGAAGCATCTACGAAGGAGAGCGCATGTTCGATCTTGTTGTGCGGCTTGATGAGCAGCACCGTACAAGCATCAACGACATACGTAACCTGTACGTGAGCCTTCCCGACGGTAACCAGATTCCCCTTAAGGAGGTTGCTGATATCAGCTATCAGCCGGGGCCCATGCAGATAAGCCGTGACAATACGCAAAGACGAACTTATGTTGGTATTAATGTTGAAGACAGGGATATAAAATCGCTTGTGGATGAGATAGAGAACACATTGGATAAAAAGCTGAACCTGCCGCCGGGTTACTACATCCGTTACGGGGGCGCTTTCGAGAATCTTGAAAGAGCATCCCGACGTCTTACGCTTGTTGTGCCTCTCGCCCTTGCTTTGATCTTCATTCTTGTGTTCTTTGCCGTGAAATCATTTAAGCAAACACTGATGATCTACATCGCAGTTCCTTTTGCGGCAGTGGGAGGGATATTCTCACTTTACCTGAGGGGAATGCCATTCAGTATTTCAGCCGGTGTAGGGTTCATCGTATTGTTCGGTGTTGCTGTGCTAAATGGTTTAGTTTTGATAAGCGGGTTTAACGAACTGAAAACTGAAGGCAAGCTGGGCATTAACGACATTATCGTTAAAGGGTCCATCAGGAGGATACGTCCGATACTGCTGACTGCCTCGACCGATATTCTTGGTTTTCTGCCAATGGCGGTATCTATGTCGGCAGGAGCAGAAGTGCAGCGGCCTCTTGCAACAGTGGTGATAGGCGGTATGCTCACATCAACCCTGCTGACACTTGTTGTGCTTCCGGTCCTTTACAAATGGGTGGAAGGCGGTAGGGAATAAAAGCCCCCTCCCGGCCTCCCCCTAAATGGGGGAGGAGAATTGTGAAAAAGAATTTGCGATAAAAAAATATAATCAAATGAAAAACAAGAAAATAAAAACAGAGTTAAAGTCAAAACTCCCGGTGGCACAGAAAGCCTTGCGGCTGTCAAAAAACCGGTGGGATGCGGCTTTAATGTTTTTGCTGCTCATCTCTTTTACGGGGATAGCAAAGGCACAAACAGAGGTGCTGACACTTCAGCAGGCCATTGAAAGGGCAAGGGAGAACTATCCTGCCATTAAAGCGGCACAACTGGAGGTTGACAGGCAAAAGGCACTGAAAGTGACGGCCGTTGACCTGGGTACAACATCCGTTTGCACAGGTAAAGAAGAAGTGGGCAACGGAGAACCCGGTATCAACAATCGCATTGGGATAAACCAGAATGAGATAGACCTGCTTGGGATAGCATCTAAAAGCAAACTGGCAAAAAAACGTACCGCAAGCGCCGAATCGGGCCTGGGGCTGACGGAAGCTTCCATAGTGCGTAATGTGCGCAATGCCTGGTACAAGGCTGTTTTTGCCAAAGAGCAGTGGATGCTGTACAAGCAACTGGACACAGTTTACACCAACTTTAAAAAGTCGGCAGAGTTAAGGTACAAGACGCAACAGACATCTAAGATCGAATATCTGTCGGCCACGACCAGGTATCAGGAGATGATGATCAGCATCAAAACTGCCGAAAGCGATTACAGGGCAGCCCTTGAAATGCTCAACCAGTACCTGATGATGAAAACGGCTTTTGATGTGAAAACGGATGTTCAGGCCGGTGAATTATTTTCTGTAACGCAGGTGGAGGATTCTCTCGCAGGCAGCCCGGAACTCGGGTACTACTCATCTCTCATCGATGTATCGAAGGCAGAGTGGAAAACGGAACAGGCAGTCTTTCTGCCCAAATTCGATGCGGGCTACATTAATCAGTCGGTTGACGGGACGAAAGGTTTTCATGCCTGGCAGGTGGGGATATCTGTTCCCCTGCTGTTCTTCTCGCAGTCGGGAAAAGCAAAGGCATCAAAGATAAACTATGAGATAGCCACAAAGCAGTTCGAGCAGAAAGCTGCCGAGGTAAATGCGCAGTACAGGCAACTCCTTGCCAGATATTTGATACTTAAGGATGTGATAGATTACTACAATGTCAATGCCCTGCCGTTTGCCGATGAGCAGATAGAGGCATCCAACATTGCTTATCGCCTCGGAAGTGTCGATTATGTTCAGTTCATTCAGAACATTGAATCTGCCATCAGGATAAAGCAGGAGTATCTGGTAAAAAGAAATGAATATCTGAACCTTTCGGCTCAGCTTAAATATTTGACGGGGAGGTAGCGGGCCCCCTCCGGTTCCCTTGGGATAGAAAGGAAAAAATAATTCGCACCAGCCTGCTGCAGGCAGGTTAATTCGAATAACCCGCCTGCCTGGATGCGCAGTCAGACAGGCCTGATCGCGGTAGTCGGGCAGGTCCGTGGTTAATAAAAAACAATAAAAATGAAAACAAAACTTATCTTATCAATATTTCTCGCAGCGGTACTGTTCGCGTGTAACAACCCGGGCGGTAAAGAAGAAAATGAAGAACATGAGCATGAAGGGCCGGAAGGTGTTGTAGTGCTTAATGAAAGACAAATGGAGGCCATAGGCCTGAAAACAGGCAGTGTTCAAATGCGAAACCTTACAACCGTTGTAAAGGTAAACGGTCAGCTGGCCGTGCCGCCGGAACGAAGTGCAGACGTAACTGCCGTAATAGGCGGGAACGTGAAATCGATAAATGTATTCCAGGGCGACAAAGTGAAAAAAGGACAGTTGCTTGCAGTGCTGGAGCATCCCGACTACATAGTTATCCAGGAAGATTTTGCAGAAGTAGCGGGCAACCTGGATTTCCTCGAGCAGGAATACAAAAGGCAGAAAGAGTTGTTCGAGAACAATGTGGGCTCAGGCAGGGATTACCAGAAAGCAAGGTCGGATTACAACACAGCAAAAGCCAAATATGCCGGATTGAGGGCAAGGCTAAAACTTCTGAATATTTCGCCGGAGCAGGTAAGGAAAGGAAACATCACCGGATCGGTCAGGATATTGTCGCCGATAAACGGATACGTGAACCGGGTAAACATTAAGGTTGGAACCTATGTGGATGCAAGGGACAAGATGTTTACAATAACAGACAACAGTGCCATACATGCCGATTTTATGGTATACGAAAAGGATGCTTATCTCGTTAAACCCGGGCAAAAGGTGCACTTCACAGTCTCCAACAGGCCGGGAGAGGAGTTCACGGGAACTGTTTTTGCCATAAGCAAAGAGTTCGATCCCAAGTCACGCTCAATACATATCCATGCCTCTATCGACAGCGATGTTACGAGGCTTATACCCGGAATGTACATCTCCGGCCATCTGCATACCGACAAAAAATATGTAAAAACACTGCCGAACGATGCCATAGTAACCGAAGGTACTAAAGCATATGTTTTTGTTGAAACGGAATTAAAAGATAATGGACACGCTCATAACGAGCATGATGAAACAGAACATTCCAATGACAAGGAGAACGAAGGCCATGTAAAAGCATT
>JALVJU010000165.1 GCA_027034005.1 Marinilabiliaceae bacterium | reverse complement strand
CGATGTATGCCGGAACAGACTATACTGTTACGGAGGAAGAGGATGAGCCGATGAAAGGATTGTTTAAAAAGAGCAGAAGAATACCCCTTTTCATGGCCTTTTTGCTTGCAATTGTGATATTCGTGATAAGCGCCGGTTTTATGATGATGGCGCCGGAGCGGTTGCAGATGGCTGTTTTCATACTATCAATCACAACCCTCAGCCTATTGTTCTCTTTCAATAAAAAAGTGCGCAATACGGAAAAGACCTATGACCTTGGAATGTATTTTATTCTGATATTCAGTATCGTGGTTGCTTCCAAAGTGAATCCCGAGGCATTGTCGAATGTGAATGGCAACATTTTCATGTATGTGACGTTCGTGGTGGCCTTTGCCCTGATACTTCATGTTCTGATATCTGCGATGTTCCGCATTGACACCGATACTGTGATAATCACATCAACAGCACTGATATGCAGTCCGCCTTTTGTACCTGTACTGGCCGGTTCGCTGCGAAACAGGGAGATCATTGTTCCGGGTATCACCGTAGGTCTTATCGGATACTCTTTTGGCAACTACCTTGGCTATCTGATGGTGCTTTTGCTGGATAATTTTAGTATTTGACCTTTGATGAAATACTCTTTTTCATAGGGCAATTGTTTTGATTAATATTAATTTTGCATTTGAACCATGTTTATTCTGATTTTCAGGAATGAACAGATAACATTAAATATCCTTAGAAATGGATAATGAGATAATACTTCTGAACATCAACGGGGAAGACCGCCCCGGGATAAGTTCATCGCTGACAGATATTCTTTCGAAATACGGGGTGCAGATCCTTGATATTGGACAGGCCGTGATACACGACAACCTGTCGCTCGGGATAATGTTCAGGATACCCAAAAAGACCGAATCTTCACCTATACTGAAAGACCTGCTCTTCAAGTCTTATGAGCTGAACGTGCAGATAAAATTCACCCCTGTAAGTGAGGAGGACTACAATGAATGGGTTGACCACCAGGGCAAAAAGAGATACATAATCACTCTGATATCAAGGCAGACAACGGCAACACAGTTGTCGAAACTGACAGAAATAATCTACAACCAGGGACTGAATATCGATATTATCACACGCTTAACCGGCCGTCCCAAGCTGGATAAGATAGATGACAAGTCGAAATCGAGTATTGAATTCTCTGTCAGGGGCAACCCCATTGATGAGGCCGCCTTTCGCAGTGAACTGATGAAAGTGTCGAAAGCCACAGGTGCCGATATCGCTTTTCAGAGGGATAATATTTTCAGGCGCAACAGGCGCCTTGTATGTTTCGACATGGACAGCACGCTTATCCAGACCGAGGTGATCGATGAGCTTGCCAAACGCCACGGTGTGGGCGATCAGGTGAAGGCTATCACCGAATCTGCCATGCGCGGGGAGATCGATTTCAATGAGAGTTTCATCCAGCGGGTGGCCCTTCTAAAAGGCCTGGACGAGAGTGTTATGGAGGATATTGCACATAACCTTCCGCTTACCGAAGGTGCTGAGAAACTGTTCCGAAACCTGCGTAAATACGGTTTTAAAACTGCGATACTGTCAGGCGGCTTTACCTACTTCGGAAGATACCTTCAGCACAAGCTGGGAGTGGATTATGTGTTTGCAAATGACCTTGAGATTAAGGACGGTAAGCTCACAGGCAAGCATAAAGGCGAGATAGTTAACGGGGAGATGAAGGCCGAAATGCTCAAGAAAATAGCATTTAAAGA
>JALVJU010000164.1 GCA_027034005.1 Marinilabiliaceae bacterium | reverse complement strand
ATAGAGGTGATAACTGATATTGCCGAGCATGTTTCTCTCGGGGACAATAACAGTATGTCGGCTGCTGCCTTTTTGCGTTACTTTCTTTTTCCCAACGAGATGCACCATGTGTTTGTGAGGACACTCAGCGGCGGGGAGAAGAAACGGCTTTACCTGATGACGGTGCTGATGAAAAATCCTAATTTCCTGATACTCGATGAGCCGACGAACGACCTTGATATCTTCACTCTTAATGTCCTAGAGGATTACCTGCTTGGTTTTAAAGGGAGTGTTATCATCGTTTCGCACGACCGTTACTTTATGGATAAGATAGCTGACCACCTTTTTGTTTTTGATGGAAAAGGGAGCATAAAAGATTTTCCCGGCAACTATACCGATTACTATCTTAGCAGTAAAAAGGAGCAGAAAAGTATTGCAAAAGAGAAAAAGGAGAATGAACCGGTCAGGGATAAGCCACGCGTGAGGGAGCGTCCTAAGAAATTGTCATTTAAGGAAAAGAGAGAGCTTGAAGAACTGGAGAATTCTATTGGGGAACTCGAAGAGGAGAAAGGCAGTCTGGAACAGGAGATCAATTCCGGGATTTTGCCTTCAGATGAGCTGATAGCCAAATCGGAAAGGATAGGCGAGATAATCGATGAACTGGAAGGAAAGGAGATGCGCTGGCTTGAGCTGAAAGAGATAGAGGAGGGGTGAGACCGTTATTTGAGAAGAGCAAGTATTGGGGGCGCGACTCGAAGTCGTACTCCCAATGTCTTAAAATCGATAAAAAACAGGTATCACATTCTTGTCGGGCAATAAAATCCTGACATACCCCCTGAAAATATATGTCAAAACGTAAATAAAACACAATATACATTTTCACTTTTAAATTTTTTTTCTACTTTTGCTCACAAATAACGAGGATTACGTATGGCACGCACCTATTTTTATAACTTTTATTTTTACTTTTTTTGGTTTACTACACTGAAAAAAGGTGGGGCTGTCATATAAAAAATATAAATAAAAAATTATATAAACCCGCCTTAAGACAAAGGCGGGTTTTTTATTAATTACCAACCATAAGATGAAAAAAAAGAAAGTTGCAATTCAGGGAGGTCCGGGATGTAATCATGAGATAGCTGCAAGAGCCTATTTCGAGGGCGAAGAAATTGAAGTGATACCTTGTATCTCTTTTCAGGAACTCTTTGAAACATTACACAACGACAAGTCCATTTACGGTATTGTTGCCATTGAGAACACTCTTGCCGGAAGCCTGCTGCCCAACTACACCATGCTTCGCGAATCGAACCTTAAGATCATAGGTGAATACAAACTCCGGATCAAGCATAACCTGATGGCATTGCCGGGACAGACCATGGACGATATCAGGGAGGTTCAGACACACCCAATGGCTTTGGCACAGACAGAAGAGTTCTTTAAGCAGCACAAGGACATAAAATTGATAGCAACAGAAGATACGGCACTAAGTGCAAAACATATTGCCGATAACAAACTTGAAGGGATTGCTGCCATAGCTTCCGAGCTTGCAGCTGAGATGTACGGACTTGAGATAATCGAGGCCGGCATTGAGACCAACAAAAAGAATTTCACACGTTTCCTTATTGTTACCGATCATGCCAAGACAGAGGTTGATGAGCTTTTGGTAAACGGAAAGGTGAACAAGGCCTCCCTTGTTTTTGCGCTTCCACACGAGGAGGGCAGTCTGTCGAAGATACTTACGATACTGGCTTTTTACAACATAAA
>JALVJU010000163.1 GCA_027034005.1 Marinilabiliaceae bacterium | reverse complement strand
GAGACTCAAAAACAGGTTCTTCAATCTTTATGCTGATGGCAGCGATAATGCCCTGCCGGATATCCGATACATCAAAGTTCTTGTTGTAAAAGTCACGGATGGTCTTTACTATCGCTTCACGGAATGCCACAAGATGAGTGCCTCCCTGTGTGGTGTGCTGTCCGTTTACAAAGGTGTAGTACTCTTCCCCGTACTGATTCCCGTGGGTAATGGCTATCTCAAGGTCTTCTTTTCTCAAATGTATGATGGGATAAAGTCCCGGCGACGTCATATTCTCGTTCAGCAAATCGAGCAGCCCGTGCCTTGACTGAAAGACTTTTCCATTGAAGTTGATAGCCAGCCCGGCATTCAGGTAAGTGTAGTTTTTCAGCAGGTTTTCGATGTATTCATTCTGAAAATGGTAGTTTTCAAAGATAGACTTATCAGGGACAAAAGAGACAAAAGTGCCGTTCCTGTCCTCTCCATTTTTCAACTCCTGCTCTTCAACTACCTCGCCACGGCTGAAAACAACCCTTTTGGATTCCCCTTCGCGAAAGGCCTGTATGATGAACTTCTCGGAAAGGGCATTTACCGCCTTGATACCGACCCCGTTCAGGCCAACAGATTTCTTGAACACTTTGGAGTCATACTTTGCTCCGGTATTCATCTTTGATGCAACATCCACTACTTTCCCGAGAGGGATGCCCCTTCCGTAATCACGTACCGAAACAACACCATCCTCAACCGTTACTTCGATCTTTTTGCCAAATCCCATCATGTACTCATCAATGGCATTGTCCATCACCTCTTTCAGCAAGACATAGATACCATCATCGGGGAAAGACCCGTCGCCGAGTTTTCCGATGTACATTCCGGGACGCTTACGTATATGCTCTTTCCAGTCAAGCGTCCTGATGGATTCTTCCGAATATTTTTGTGGTTTTTGGTTGCTCTCCATACCTTTCTACACTGTTAAAGATTTTAATCCTTTCAAATATAGTTAAAAGCGCAAAGGTATGGTAATTTCTTTTTCAACAGAGATATTAACAAGCATGCTATTGTGTTGAATTTCATAAAGAAATTTATTCGTTCCTGAAAAAGGGAACATAAAAAAGGAGGTTCTATCAAATTAGTTGTGGGATTCAGTACTGTCAACGATTGCAAGGTGTGATTGTCATGATTTTTAAATACTGCGTGTAATGATTCCTGTCCCCGCCGTTACATACGGTATTAATATTTGATGCAGAAAAACCTATACCTCTGTGTTTCCGGCTCTATGTGTTCATCATACATGCTGACCCATTCATTCGCATGGCATTAAACAGATGAAGACTAATAATATTGACTATGCTGTGATAAAATAACCGAATTAGCTAAATTTACAGGCATAAGAGACCTAAAAATATCTACCTTTAAACAAAATTAAAATATCATTGAAATGAAAAAGTTAACATTTGCTGTTTTGGCATTTTTAATTGCCGGAACTGCTTTCGCACAGGACAAGCCGAAGGACAAGGCTTTTTTCAAGGAGTACAAACCCGGGTATTACCAGAATTTTATCCTTAAGGATGTAAGGGCGGTCCAGGAAAAAGAGCATCAAAAGAAGAATGTAAAATTCTTCAGGATGGATCAGTCAGGGCTTGACCTGCCTAACAAGTTGTCGGATTACAAGGACCACACCTACTGGCACAATCCACCCATTTCACAGGGTAACACAGGCACCTGCTGGTGTTTCTCAACCACTTCATTTTATGAATCCGAGGTTTA
>JALVJU010000162.1 GCA_027034005.1 Marinilabiliaceae bacterium | reverse complement strand
TAAACGGAATAAAAGAGGGCCTGATACGCATCGTCTACTGTTTTAACGATGAAAGCGCCGATGTACTGCTTTTCAACAGCAGGGTAAAGTTCCCGGCACGGGAAGATTATGTAAATGGAGTGGTCTGTGAACTGATGCAGGCCGAGCGCAAAGAACCGGAAGCCAAGGTTTATATCCCGTCTGTCAGAGAGAAAGCAAATAAGATCATACGCAGCGGCAACGTTTACGAAGTCCTTTTAGTGAATTCAGATAACAGGATCACCGAAGGCAGCCGGTCGAATGTATTTTTCATAAAAAACAATGAGATAACAACAGCACCCGATGCGGAAGTGTTGCACGGCATTACACGGAAAAAAGTCATTGGGATAATCGAAAAACTTGGCATTCCTTTAAGATACGGACTGACAAGCACAGAACAATTGCAGGAGGCAGAGGCCGTTTTTATCACCGGCACAACGCCAAAGGTATTGCCTGTAAGGAAGATAGGAAACTACGAATTTAATCCGAAACATCCGTTAATATCCCAAATACTTGAGGAATACAACAGGATGATAGAAGAGTATAAAAAGCCTTTCAGGCAAAAAGGATAATCACCGGTCAATACCTGTAAACTAGGTCGCTGGAATAATCCTTATCCTCATAATACTGCTTGCCTTTAAATACTATGTCCACAGCCGATTCCCCCTCTTTACGCAGGCTGTTCAGTCTGAAACTCATAAAACCGGAATACTTCTTTAACTCAGTGTCGCCGTTAGCCTTATGTCGGAACCTGAGCACCACAACACCGGGATCGTCCTGTTCGTCCGGGTCATACGTAAGATTGAAAAAGTGGTCCTTATCACCGGCATAAAAAGAGAAATACACGGTAAGAAAATCCTGTGTTATCCATACATTGCTAAACTCTACCGGAGCATCACCCAGGGTATCCCTGTTTGCCTCGTTAATCGTTATAATTTCTTTTGTAATAACTTCATTAAGCGCCTCAACATATACCCAGTAGTCGGCCTTGATACTGTCATCGGGCTGAGCAGTGGACAAAACCTTATATTTTACACTGACCCTCAAATTATCACCAAAATCAACCTCCTCAGGCAGTTTCTCGGTCAGCAGGACAACACTGGCATCTGTAATTATCATGTAATCATTTCCGTAATGGTTCAGGATACCAAGATCAAGAAAGGTCATATTACTGTCATCAGAATCCTTAAGACAGCCAGAAAGAGTTATCAGAGGCAACATCACCATTACCATCAATACCTTTACTGATATAAAGCTTTTGTATTTCATAATATTATTTTTTGGCAGGTTACATAGTTATAACGAAAAAATCAGTTGATGGTTGCGCCTGAAATGAAAAAACCACTCAAAATGAGTGGTTTTAATATCTTCTGCAAAAGCTTATCTTTTATCTGCCCATGTATGTTATCTTCACTTCAACAACCCTTGAAACATAGTCGTTGCCACCAAGTGTGGACGGAAAAAGCATCCGGCTCTCACCATATGCATTCATAAATCTCACGCCGAGATCCACCCCGGTATATATACCCTGGGTCGGATCGGGAGAGCCTACCGTATAAGTCACCGGATCACCGCTGTTCATGTTGCTTGCAACCTTCACAAGGAACGGCTCTTCGGCTCCCACCGAATCCATAATGTAATACAGGTCATATTTTATGCCTACTCTTTTACCCAGCAAAACAGTATCGCCCTTCACCGTATCACCCTCGTAAGTGACAAGATATCCTTTTTTCAGCTGAAAATATACCAGTCCCTGGTACCTTCCCGTGGCATCACTGGAATCGGCAACAAGCTCCGCCTCATCAAACCAACTCTTGTAAGTATCTGTTTTTTTGAACTTTTCAAGGATGGCCATCTCCTCCGCATACAGTTCACTCGGGCTCTTGATGTCATCCTTCTTACATGAAGCAAAAAGCACCAGACCTGTAAGCAGTGAAAATATTAACGGCTTTATTATTTTTTTAATATCCATGATTTGTGTTTTATTCCCTGTTTTTTCGACAACAAAGAAAATCATTTTTACTCAATACTCAAAACCTCTACATCATAAACAATGGTCGATCGTGCAGGAATCTTGTTCTCATCACCCAAAATGCCGTGTGCGAGATATGGGGGTAGGATTAAAATTGCCTTTGCACCTTTGTTCAGCATGAGCACTCCCTCTTCGAGCCCCGATTCAACACCACCGTGCCCTGCTTCAAAAACCTTCAGCCCGTCCTTATCGCTTGAGTAACACTCAGTGCCGTCGAGCAAAGACACTTTGTAGCCAAGTGTCACAATCTGTCCTTTCTTCACTTTCGGCCCCTTCCCCTCTTTGATGATCTTGTACCAAAGTCCGGATTTGGTAGTTTTCATTTTCAGCCCCAGCGAATCAGCATATCTCTTTATCTCAACCATATCCCGATCAACCAATTTCTTGTTGACGTTCATCAGCATTTTTTTCGATATGTTGGGCATTCTCCTGTCCTTGTTGCCATCGGAACACGAAAGCAGTGCAAAAAGCAGGAATGCAATGCAGGCGGAAAAGAAAAAGATCTTTTTGTTCATAGATGTTCGTTTTAACCTAAGGTTGCTTTTCATCGGAAATATTTTGTTCTTGCATGAACAGGGGAAGTTGTTTACAAAAAGTATCCACAGCATCGTCAAGCTTACCGTAGAACTCCCCTCCTGCCGCATTAACGTGGCCGCCGCCGTTAAAAAATTTCTCTGAGAACTGGTTTACGGGAAAACTCCCCTGAGACCTGAATGAAACTTTTATTTTGTCCTTGTGTTCCATGAACAATGCCGAAACGGATATCCCTTCAATCCACAGTGGATAGTTAACAAAGCCTTCGGTATCTCCCGGTTTAAACTCATACCTCTTCAACTCTTCAGCAGTGAGGACAATGTATGCGGCCGGCGTGCCTTCGAGGAGGTACATCTTCTGCCCCAGGGCATGCCCCAGCAGTCGCATTCTGTTGAAAGAGTTACTGTGAAAAACAAGCTGATGTACCTTGTCCTTGTCGATACCTATCTCCACCAGGTCGGCCACAATGTGATAGATTTCCGGACGGCTTGAATTGTAGCTCAGACTGCCTGTATCGGTCATTATTCCCGTGTAGATACACTCTGCCAGCTCTTTGTTCAGGTATTTTTTCCATCCTGCCTTTTTTATCACATTGTACATCAGTTCACATGTTGCCGATGCCAATGGTTCTGAGATCATCACATCGGCAATCTCTTCGGGCCCGGGATGATGGTCGATCATGATACTCTTGCCCTTAAAACCCCTGACCTCTGCCTCCAGGCCCTTGATGCGCGAAAGGCCGTTGAAGTCCAGAAAAAACATCAGATCGGTACTTTTCAGTATCTCTCTTACTTTACCCGGATTATCCTCAAAGCTGACAACCTCATTTGCTCCTTCCATCCATTCAAGGAACTCGGGGAAGCCATTTGGTGATATTACATGCACATCCTTTCCCAGTTGCTTCAATACGCCGTAAAGGCCCAATGAGGCCCCTATGGCATCGCCATCGGGATTGTGATGTGGGATAATTGCTATATGTTTTGAGGAATCAACAAATTCCTTTAATCTTTTTATGCCGGATCCGCTTACCATACAATGAAAAAATTTAATTGACAAATATACACAAAAAGCAAGGTTGATTTTGCCAGGTCACATCAATTTTATTAATTTCAGCCAAAATCTTAAATATTTAAAATTATGGCAGGAAACAAAACATTGACAATGATCAAACCCGGTGCTGTAAAGAACAAGCATATCGGGGCAATCATAGACAGGATAGAACAGGCAGGATTCAGGATAGTGGCCATCAAGTCGCTGAAACTTTCAAAAATTGCAGCCGAAGAGTTTTATGCCGAGCATAAAGGCAAGCCTTTCTTCGATGACCTCGTTGATTTCATGTCGTCAGGGCCTATCGTTGCAGCTGTACTGTACAAGGACAATGCTGTTGAAGACTTCAGGAAGCTGATAGGTTCCACCGACCCCAAAGAGGCAGAGGAAGGCACGATAAGGAAAGATTTTGCTGAAAGTAAAGCGCATAACGCCGTTCACGGCTCCGACAGCGATGAGAGCGCTGAGCGTGAATGCCATTTCTTCTTTAGCACACTGGATTACCTGAGGGTGATGGAATAATTTTTCTTTGCAGAGGCCCCGTGAAAACCGGGGCTTCTGCTTTATAAAAACGGTTCTACTATATTTGTTGTGGGTTTTCTGTACACCCAATGATCGCGTGATGCGGTTGTCACGATTTTTGAATGCTTCGCGTCAAAGATCCCGCCAACCACGTTAAATTTTCTTACTTCCCATCCCCGCCCTAAAGGACGGGGCTATGGTTGTTTCGCCCTGTTGGGGCTGCAAACTTTTGGGGAATATGCGGTTGATCAATAGCGAAGAAAAATCTGTAACTGTTTTAGCCCTTTTTTATTTCGTGGTTTTTGATGTACATCCTTATAATATCATAAATTTGAAAATCCACAGAAAACTCAGCAGAACCATAAAAACTTTACTGCACAGTCTTTCTAAGGAGAAAATCCTGCATCCGTTGCGGGAACAATGAAAAGAGCCGGATCGTTTTGTTCCTGTTTACCGTGTACACATATTTCGGCCTTTTTGATATCAAAGCTTTCTTAACAACTTCGGCAACACTACCGGGAGCAGCCGGTCTGCCGACATCACCTGCCGCTTTCTCCATAAAATTCTTAAAATACCTGTGATACCTGCTTTCTTCTGCCGGACGGTCAAGATTATTCATCCCTTTTATCAATCCTGTGTCGATGGCCCCTGAGCGGAGCAGGACAAGCTTAATGCCGTGCAGGCTGAGCTCCTGCCTCATTGACACGCTGAGCGCCTCCAGTGCTATCTTCGTTGCCGGGTACGACTGGAACATGGTGGGGAACTTGACAGCGCATGAACTAATCTGTACTACCCGGCCCTTCACGGCGATCAGGTCATCGAGAAAATGATTCACCGTAAGTGCCGATGACAGGGCATTTACCCTAAATATCCTGTTTATCATATCCTCCGTCAACTCCGATACCGGATGGAACATGAAGATACCTGCATTGTTGATAAGGTACTTCACAGCAATATTTTGCTCACGGAGCTCTTTTCTAACTGAGGCTATGGATTTGTCAGACGTTGCATCCATAACAAAAGAGATAACCTTACTTTGCCCGTCCGCAAAAGTACCGGTTATCTCCTCTTTAATATCTGTCGCTATTACCTTATCGATACCAGGCAAAGAAACTGTCATGTGCACTAAGGCCTGTCCAAGCCCGCCGGCAGCGCCCGTAATCAAAATAGCCTTTTTCTGCATACGTTCCGATTGTCAGGCTTCGGCATAATGCCACTCTTTGGCGGCTTCATACATTGCCATT
>JALVJU010000161.1 GCA_027034005.1 Marinilabiliaceae bacterium | reverse complement strand
GGAAGTTATGCCAGACTCGATTTCCCCGAAAATTTTTACAACTGGAGCGACTCTATCGATCATGATGAAGGGAATGGAATTGTCTCTCACTGCCGGTTCAGTGCTGTGGATATGAAGATTTATGTAGATTCACTTGCCTCTGATCCCGAAAAGTTCCCACCTCCGTCCTCACTGACCATTTATGTGCCCAAGAAAGACGAAAACGGAAATTACCTCGATGAGAACGACAACATCGTAGACCGAAGCAGACAGGTACTTTACCGTCCGTATTATGAAGACAAATACGGAAAATTACAGTATGCCTTTTCTGACGGTGCTTACGATAAGGAAAATCATCTGTATTACTTTAAAATACAGGTGGAGTTTCTCGAATTTATTATAAAAAGAAATGAGGAGGACGGATTAAAACTGCTTCAGGAAATGTACCTGGCTCCAAAATATCCCGACGGAAATTTCCAGCGTGTTATTCTTTACAGCACAAATTCTGAAATTAATCCGATAAAATTCAATATTGGATACGTCAAGTATTATTAGACGCAATTTTAGAATAGTAATACAAAAACCATATAACCATGAGATTAATAATTGAGCCTGATTATGATGTGGCTTCAAAATGGACAGCCAACTACATTGCCAAACAGATAAACGAACACAAAGGAGATTCTCCTTTTATTCTTGGCCTGCCAACAGGATCTTCTCCACTCGGAACATACAAAGAGCTGATAAAGCTGAACAAGGAGGGTAAGGTCTCTTTTAAGAATGTTGTAACATTCAACATGGATGAGTACATCGGTATTCCCAAAGATCATCCGCAAAGTTATTACACCTTTATGTGGAATAATTTTTTCAGCCATATCGACATAAAAGCTGAAAACACAAATATCCTTAACGGAAATGCAGAAGACCTGGAGGCTGAATGCATCCGCTACGAAGAGAAGATAAAGAGCATGGGAGGCATTGACCTATTCCTTGGAGGCATTGGTCCCGACGGGCACCTTGCCTTTAACGAGCCGGGATCATCACTTCAGTCAAGGACAAGGGTTAAAACCCTCACTTACGACACTATCCTTGCAAACTCAAGGTTCTTCGACAATGATCCTGATAAAGTACCCAAGACAGCCCTTACCGTTGGTGTAGGGACTGTTCTTGATGCAAAAGAGGTGATCATCATTGTAAACGGCCACAACAAGGCAAGAGCTTTGCAAAATGCCGTTGAAGAAGGTATTAACCACATGTGGACTATCAGTGCACTTCAGATGCACCCCAAAGGGATCATCGTTTGTGACGAAGCTGCCACTTATGAGCTCAAGGTTGGTACTTACAAATATTTCAAGGACATTGAAAAGAACAATCTTGATCCTGAAAGCTTACTCTAAAAAAGATCAAGAAATACCATTAAAAAAGGATGCCAAAAACAGGCATCCTTTTTTGTTTGCGGGGCTTTTATTTATTTCTCTCTTTCTACATAGGGTTTGCTGAAAAAGTATTTTGCCGCCATTAAAATGTTGAAAACCTGTGATATAAGTTGAAAACTTAGAGGGCAAAAAGTTTCTAAAGTGCAATGTTATAGTTATTTTACTATCAAAAAGTTTGCACTTATGATTCATTACACATCGGAAAGCCAATTGAGCCTAGATTTGTTCGAGACCCCTTTCAATGCCCCGTTATCGCCTGACAATAGGTGGGTTAAGCTAAGTAATGTTGTTCCATGGGACAAGTTTGCACCGATTTACATGAGAAAGATGCGT
>JALVJU010000160.1 GCA_027034005.1 Marinilabiliaceae bacterium | reverse complement strand
AAGTAACTTTTATGAACCTAATATTTGAGATAAGTATCGACAGTGTACGATCTGCACTAAATGCACAGGAAGCCGGCGCTCACCGTGTGGAGCTTTGTGCAGGACTGATGGAAGGAGGCACAACCCCGGGTGTGGGCATGATAAAAACAGTGCGTAAATCAATCGACCTGGATATGTTTGTCATCATCAGGCCCCGCGGCGGTGATTTTTTTTACACTGATGAGGAGTTTGAAGTTATGTGTACAGATATCATCGAAGCCAAACTAAACGGCGCAGATGGGATAGTTTCAGGAGCGTTAACCCCTGATGGTGAGATAGACATTGAGAAAACAAAGAAGATGGTAGAACTGACTTATCCCCTGCCATTTACTTTTCATCGTGCATTCGATATGTGCAAAGATCCTTTTAATGCACTGGAACAGTTGAAAAAACTAAAAGTGGCAAGGATACTAACATCAGGGCAAAAGAATTCTGCTGAAGAAGGAATAGATATTTTAAAGGAGTTAGTAAAGAAAGCCGGCAACGAAATTACAATTATGCCCGGAGCAGGTATAAACGACAAGAACATATTAAAACTAATAGATGAAACAAAGGCACGGGAATATCACTTTTCAGGTAAAAAGAAGTATCCGTCAGACATGAAATATTTTAATCACGACATTGTGATGGGCAACTCCGGCAATATTGACGAATATGCGATTTTTGTTTCGGATACAGAAATAATCAGGAATGTAATTTCCAAAGCACATGAACATTTAAAATGAATAATTTATAACATTATGTAAAAAAACAGTCAATCTGTAAACTTTTTTTCATTAATAACGTAAGTTTTTTAATATTTGTAGCAAATGTATTTTCAATTTATTAAACTTTTTTACATTTTTACACTGTTTAAACTGAATTTACCAAATATTAAACATATGCCATCGGGATCCAGATACATTTTTACATTCATTATAATACTCCTTATTCCTTTTGTTTCAAATGCTCAATACCGACACAGAAATAGTTTCTGGGATGGTTTCACTGCCACAGGAATGGTTGGTATAAACATGTTTTATGGCGACTTGGTTTCTAAGTCCCGAACAAGTTTTTCCGGAGGCGGCATTGCAGAGAAAGAAATTAACACTTACCTTCTCGGCAGGTTCCAGTTTATGGGAGGCAATATGAAAGGTAAGCAAATTAATAATTGGGACGAGTCTAATGAGCAAATCCTATCAGCAAGTTTTACCAATATGTATATAGATGCTGCTATAGGTGTATCATTCAGACCTCTTGATCTTATTCTTGGTTACTATAGAGAGAGGACTTTCAATCCTTATATATTTACGCAGGCAGGCATAATATATTACAATGCCACAGAACAGTTCCATAAAGGATATCCTTTACCGAATGCCCCGGATAGGATTAGATCGGGTATTTCTCCACAAGTATCTTTTGGGCCGGGATTATCTTATTGGCTCAATCCCAGGCTTAGCATAAGGGCAGAACTCAACGGAACCTACGTTTTTGGTGATGAAGTGGATGCCCATAAAGAGTGGGAAAGCCCTGAAGGCGTCTTTCATCCTACAAAATCAAATGATTATTATTATACTATCACAGCCGGTGTTACATACCTTATCAACGATTCAAGATGGAAAAATGACCCCAAATATAACAGGAAAGCTTATTTGAAGACAAGGTCTGTTTACAGGAAACATTCTAAAAAATATAAACCCAAAAGAAGACGAAGATAATCTCAAAAAGGCCATTATTCAAATGGCCTTTTTTATTATATTGTATGTTGGTTAATCAATACGGTTATAGTGGATTTTAAAATAAATTCTGGATTTGTCCCTACAGGTGATCAGCCGGAAGCCATAGAGCAACTGTCAAATGGCATTGTTTCGGGAGCAGAGCACCAGACATTACTGGGTGTCACAGGCTCGGGAAAAACCTTCACGATTGCCAATGTTATAGGACAAGTGCAAAAGCCAACCCTTATCCTGTCACACAACAAGACCCTTGCGGCGCAGCTCTACGGAGAATTCAAGTCATTTTTCCCCGATAATGCCGTTGAATATTTTGTCTCTTATTACGATTACTACCAACCTGAAGCGTATATCTCAGTCACCGATACATACATTGAAAAAGACCTGTCGATAAATGAGGAGATAGAGAAGCTACGGCTCAGCACCACCTCTGCCCTGCTCTCGGGAAGAAGGGATGTGATAGTTGTATCTTCTGTATCGTGCTTGTACGGTATCGGCAACCCTGAAGATTTCCATGAAGGCACCATTTTGATCAAATCAGGGCAGATGTTAGGCAGGAATGTGTTCCTGCGAAAACTTGTTGACAGTCTTTACTCACGTAACGAAGTATCTTTTAACAGGGGCAATTTCCGCGTAAAGGGTGATACGGTAGAGATATTCCTTGCTTATGCCGACCATGCCTTCAGGGTGATATTCTGGGGTGATGAGATAGAAACGATAGAGAAGTTTGACCCGCTTACCGGTGTGACTCATGAAAGTGTATCCGAAGCTTTGATATATCCTGCCAACATCTTTGTAACATCCAAAAACAGGGCACAGGAAGCGATAAAGATGATACAGGATGATATGGTAAAACAGGTTGAGTTTTTTAAGTCGATTGGAAAACACCTTGAAGCAAAGCGGCTGGAGGAGAGAACAACCTACGACCTTGAGATGATACGGGAACTTGGGTACTGTCCCGGCATTGAGAATTACTCACGATATTTCGACGGCCGTCAGCCAGGGTCACGGCCTTTCTGCCTTCTTGATTACTTCCCTGATGATTTCCTTTTTGTTGTTGACGAGAGCCATGTTACTATTCCTCAGATACGGGCCATGTACGGAGGCGACAGATCAAGAAAAGAAAATCTTGTTGAATACGGCTTTCGCCTTCCTGCCGCCCTTGACAACAGACCGTTGAAATTTGACGAACTGGAACAAATAATAGGCCAGACAATTTACGTGAGTGCAACACCTGCCGATTATGAGCTTGAAAAAAGTGGCGGGGTAATCGTGGAGCAGGTCATACGGCCTACTGGGCTGCTTGACCCTGAAATTGAAGTAAGGCCGACACTTAACCAGATAGATGACCTTGTAAATGAAATACATGACAGAATAACAAAGAACGAGAGAGTCCTTGTAACAACACTTACCAAACGCATGGCCGAAGAACTATCAAAATACCTTACAAACCTGTCTATCAGCTGCGAATATATCCATTCTGATGTGGAGACGCTTAAACGCGTTGAGATAATGGAGAACCTGCGCAAAGGCACCTTTGACGTCCTCATTGGCGTAAACCTCCTTCGTGAGGGCCTTGACCTTCCTGAGGTTTCCCTGGTTGCCATTCTCGATGCAGACAAAGAGGGATTTCTTAGATCGGAACGGTCATTGACGCAAACGGCAGGCCGGGCGGCTCGTAACCTCAACGGAAAAGTAATAATGTATGCCGATACAATAACTAGGTCGATGAAAGCAACCATTGATGCCACAAACAGCAGGCGTGAAAAGCAAATAGCCTACAACATGAAAAACAACATCACTCCTAAAGCTGTACAAAAAGAATCTACAAGTATCCTGGAAAAAACAGGGCAAAATGCACCCCAACCTTATGTTGAACCTGATCAACCGGACATAGCTGCTGACCCTGTGGTAGGTTATATGAATGAAAACGGCATCAAAAAAGCCATTGAAAAAACAAAGAAGTCGATGCAAAAAGCGGCTAAGGAACTTGACTTTATTTCTGCAGCCCAATATCGTGACGAGATGTTCCGGCTACAGGAGTTACTTAAAAATATAAAGGGACAGCATTAGATGCTTGTCCCTTTTTATTAACCTAACCCAAATCTATGAAAAAAAATCTACTTTTTAAATGACAAAACCTATGCCGAAACACAAATCTGTCTACAATAAATTTCAATTACTTATACTTAAAACAATACCCCAAGGTTTCAAGTTTAACCTATTTTAACACAACAACATCATTTTTTCTTTTTCTCACTCTCTTCTATCTTGCCATTATAAGATATTGCTGTAAGGTTGTTACTGTTAATATTCACAGATGTAGTTCCGTCATACGAAACATCCATGTAAACATTGTAAGTATCGTTGCCGCTGTTAACATTGAATGAATATTGAATCTTATACTTCTTATCAACAAATTTCACTTCCTCTTCTTTTGCAGCACCACTGAACTTTATCCCCGCATCTCCCTGATAACTGCTCACATACGATCTGCCGAAAAAAGGGAGATCAGCTACTACAGAATCATTCTTTACACTGATAGTGCCCGGGTTGGTAGTAAGGTCAACTGACCGGTAGCCCGTGGGGAAAGCTCTTTGGGCATCAAAAATGAAATTCCTGCTTTCTACAAGCTTTTTCATCTTTTCATATCCTGCCTGTTTCTTTTCATGCCTTGATTGTTTTTTGTCTTTCTGGGCAAAACCAGTCAAACTGAAAGCAAAAAGCAACAGAACTAAAACTGCTGAAAATTTATTTACTGTTTTCATAATTACTTATATTTTATGATTATCCATTAAATAGGACAAAGGTCATGCTATAAAGAGAATAGTTTCTATACCTCCCGTTGTTTTTCTTGTCAAATACCAAAACAACTCAGAAAAACAACAACCTAAATATGAAACAAAACTACGGCTTTCTTTGTATAATATAAAGAACTAAACTACAATACCATGCTAAAGCTGATTCTTTCCATCGCTCTTTTAACAATATCTCTTACCTTTTTTGGTCAGGAAAAGGAAAAAACTCCCGAACAGGCGATAACGGTTGAGGATATACCTGAAGAGAAACCTCCTTTTAAGGATAAACTTTATCTTGGAGGAAACCTTGGGCTTACTTTCGGCAGTTATACAAACATCGTTATAGCTCCAATGCTGGGCATCAGGTGGTCGCACCGTTTCAGGTCAGAGGTAGGTATTGAATACAATTACACAAAAGACAACCGTTACGACAGCTCATACAGTTATAATCAATATGGAGGCAGGATCAACTCACAGGTATTTTTTCTAAAATTCCTTTTTGCACAGGTAGAATTTGCGGGAATGAGCATTGAGCAGTATACGGGAACAGATGACGGCCATGAGCGTAACCTGGTGCCTTTTCTTTATCTCGGTGGGGGGTTCAGCCAGCAGGTTGCCAACCGGAGTTATATCTCTTTTAGGATAATGTTTGACGTACTCAACAATGAGAACTCACCATATCCTCCCGGATCGCCTGTTTATTCTGTAGGTTTTGGGATAGGCATATGATTACATGAAACCGCTTATTTTGTACATGACAATCCCCATCCACTCATGTGTCAGGTAATTCCAGTCGTTTAAGGTTCCTGCCGATGGCATGAAAAAATCTGCAATAGACACCATACTCACACCCTTCAA
>JALVJU010000159.1 GCA_027034005.1 Marinilabiliaceae bacterium | reverse complement strand
AAGCAAACATGTTCTAGGGTTCTATTTTTTTGCTGTTTGATGCCTTTTGACACATCAACCAACCTTTAAAATCAATATTGACAAATCCCGGTTATTTTGCTTAAAGATGAGCTAACAATGTTCAAACACCTTTCCAGTTAATGATATTCCTGGTTTCTGCAAACATGTTCACTTTCCCGAACAGGAAATCATCATCTCCGGGCTTGCATATCATGGGATGGTTCGATGTAAAAACATTTTTCAGATCAAGGTGTGACGTTACTGCCTTTGCATGATTTCCCCACAAAAACCAGATAACATCTCTGTTCCTGTCATTTATGTAACTGAGCAGTTCCCGTGTAAAACCGTTCCATATTTTCGAATGGCTCCCCGGCTTGCCTATCACTGTTGTAAAGGATGTGTTGAGAAGCAGAACCCCCTGCTTTTCCCAGCTTTTAAACAGTTCATTTGGCGGCAACAGCTCAAATTCCTGCCCGAAAAGACCCCCGTTAAGCTTCTTTTTTATGTCATTGAATTTTAAGAACTCCCCAGTGTAGGCATTGTAAACAGCCCTCACTATATTTTTCAAAGAGACGTTCCTGAAAGGTTCGTTCCAGTCTTTCAGCGTTGCAACCTCAAAGGCCCTTCCCGTAGCAACACCATCCTGCGGATAAGGGTCCTGACCGATTATCACAACCTTTGTACTGTTAAGGTCATTGGTTATAAAGTGAAAAACCCGCGATGCCTCAGGTGTGTATGCCAGTGAATCCCGGGAAATACTATCCTCTATTTTTTTTAATTCCTGTGTGATTTCAGGAGTAAAAAGCTCTTTCCATGAAGAATGAACAGGGCTGTAGATGTTTTGCAGAAAGTCACTCATTGGTCATTGGTTTTTATGCAAATGTATTATTTTAACTGACATTTCACATTTGTGATATCGGTTTAATTAATTAGTTTTAGCACATAAAAAAATAAACATTACAGATGAACAAATACCTTCCTTACCAGAAATTGCTGCTTTTCCTTTTTGCTTCACTGCTCCTTGTCAGTTGTAATACCAATGTTCCGCCCATCACCAAAGATGGCAAACATTACATCAGGATAGATTCTACCATAGGATTCTCGCAGGAACTGGAAAAGGCCATTGAACCTTACAGAAAACAGATAAAAGCCAAAATGGGACGGGTTATCGGCTATTCCGACATTGACCTGCTTAAGGGCAGGCCTGAAAGTTACCTCACTAATTTCGTGGGGGACATCATACTGCATGAAGGCATCCTGATAGCCAAAGACAGGAAGCTGCCTGTCCCGGTGATGAGCGTGATAAACACAAAAGGCCTGCGCTTTCCCATAAAAAAAGGCCCGGTAACCGTGGAAAGTATTTACCGGCTCATGCCTTTTGAGAACAAGCTGGTGATAATGGTATTAAACGGTGAAGAGATGCAAAAACTATTCGATCACATGGCGGACTTCGGCGGTGAATCATTGGCCGGGGCCACGTTTGGCATCAAAGACGACAAACCGGTAAATATCAGGATAGCAGACAGACCGTTCAAACCCTCGAAGAAATACACCATAATCGTTCCCGACTATATATCCCACGGTGGCGAAAGGTACTACATGCTGAAGGATGTAAAAGAGCGTTATGACACAGGAGTGCTGATCAGGGAGGCCATTATTCATGGCATCGAAGAACTTACAAAAGAAAATAAACATATTACATCAACCCTCGACAAAAGAGTTTACCATGTCAATTAGCAGAAGAAGATTTTTACAAAATATTTCCATCGGTGCATTTTCCATCGGTGCAGGTATACCGCTTTCCATGTGCAAAAGCGCTGATGCCGATATCCTAACCATCCTTCACACAAACGACCTTCACGGCCAGATAGATCCTTTCCCCAAAGATCACCCGAAATACCCCAACAGCGGGGGATTCGCACGCATTGCAAAAAAGGTAGGTGAGATAAGGAAGCTCCGCAGCAATGTTCTGTTGCTCGATGCAGGTGACATTTTCCAGGGCTCTCCATACTTTAATTTCTTCAAAGGCGAGCTTGAGATAAAGCTGATGAACGAGATGGGATATGATGCCTCCACTTTTGGCAACCATGAGTTCGACAATGGCATAAATGAACTTGCAAAACAGGTAAGAAGGGCTTCGTTCCCTTTCATCAACTGCAACTACGATCTTACGGGAACGCCCCTGAAGGACCTGCACAAAGAATACATCATCCTTAACCGCGGAGGCAAGAAGATAGGGATAACAGGCGTGGGGATAAAACTGTACGGGCTTGTTGACCCGGAAAACATGAAAAACCTTAAGTACAACGACCCTGTAAGCAATGCTGACAGGGTAGCAGGACATCTTAAAAACGAAGAAGGGTGCGACCTTGTGATCTGCCTCTCACACCTCGGCTACAAATACAGTTTCGACAAGGTGAGCGATCAGGTGATGGCAGCGAACACAAAAAATATTGACCTGATAATCGGAGGCCATACACATACCTTCATGAAACAGCCCGACATAATCAGGAACAAAGACGGCAAACAGGTGATAGTGCACCAGGCCGGCTGGGGCGGACTGCGTTTGGGTGTCCTTCAGCTAAAACTTACAAAAGGGCAAGAGCCCCAACTGGTTTAATCCTAAAACTCAACCATTATCTTAAACACCTTACCGGGTGCATCGGCCCAGGTCTTAAATGCTTCGGGGGCCTCCTCAGGGCTTACTATCCTGGTGATCACCTCTTCGGAGGGGAACCTGCCCGACTGCAGCAGCTCTGTCACGGCTTTAAAATCTTCAGGGCGGGCATTACGCGAGCCGAGGATATCCAGTTCTTTCTGCACCCACAGTTTTGTGGCAAAAGTCACTTCACTTTTTGCATACCCGATACAAACAACCTTACCTGCAAATGCCACCTCATCCACAGCCGCACGGTAGGTAACCGGATTCCCTGCTGCCTCAACAACAACATCCGGTGATCCTCCGTCCAGCTCCTTTTTCAACACTTCGTGCAGGTTACTCGTTGCCGAATTTATGACTATCCCGGCCCCCAGTTTCCTTGCCGTTTCCAGCTTGGCATCATCAATGTCCACAGCAATGACCTTTGCGCCCCTCAAAGCCGAACCTGCAATGGCACCTGCTCCTATCATGCCGCATCCCTGCACCATGACCACATCACCCTCTTTTACCCCTGCACGGTCAACTGCATGGAAGCCCACAGTAAGGGGTTCTATCAAGGCAGCCTCTTCAAGTGCCATCCCGGATACCTTCAACACCTTTTCGTAAGGGACAGTTATGTACTCCTGCATGGCCCCGTCACGCTGAACACCAAGTGTCTCATTAAATTCACAGGCATTGAAACGTCCTTTACGGCACGATGAACATTTGCCGCAGTTAGTATAAGGTACCACAGTGACCAAATCACCCTCTTTCAGCCCGGCAGGCACACCACTCCCTGTTTCCACAACTGTGGCAGCCACCTCATGCCCCGGTATCCTCGGGTATGATACCATGGGGTTCTTGCCGAGATATGTGCTAAGGTCGGAACCGCAGAAACCGATATACTTCACTTTCAGTAAAACCTCACCTGCACCGGGCACCGGTTTTTGAACATCTATCAACTCTACTTTACCCGGCTCTTTTATCTGTATTGCTTTCATTTTATCTAAATTCCATAAACTTTTTGTGCATTCGCTCCCATGATCATCTTTTGCTCATCGTCCGAAAGCCCTGCGATAAACCCTTTTACCGTTTCCAGCCATGTACCGTATTCGGCGGCAACAAGGCACACAGGCCAGTCGGAGCCAAACATCAGGCGCTCCGGGCCAAATGCTTCAAGGACAACATCAAAATATGGCTTCAACTGTTCCGGCGTCCATGAGTTGAAATCTGCCTCTGTCACCATTCCCGACACTTTGCAAAACACATTATCGCGCTTTGCAAGTTCGGCAATGTTCTGTTTCCACGTAAAGATAATATTTTCTTTGATAAGGGGTTTGGCGATATGGTCCAGAACAAACACCTGATCCGGATGACGATCAACAAAATCAATGGTTTGCGGAAGATGTTTTTCAAATATCAATATCTCGTAAAGCAGGTCATATTTTTTCAGAAGCCCTACCCCCCTGTTAAAATCTTTCCGAAGGATAAAGTAATCATCCTCCTCGTCCTGTATCACATGCCTTATGGCCTTCAGCTTCTCATCCGACGAATACTTTTCGATGTGCTTCTCAGCATCCTCATCGATCAAAGGCAGCCACCCTGTCACACCGAGCATAAAGTCATTCTCACCGGCAAGTTTAAGCAGCCATTCTGTCTCCTTTAACGACTGCCTTGCCTGCACCGTAACAACGCCGTCTACACCTGATCCTTCTATCGTTATTTTCAGGTCTTCGGGGGAAAAACTGCGCCTTATGGCCAACATCTCATCGCTGATCCATCCAAAGTCGGTTTTATTGTATTTCCAAAAATGATGGTGTGAATCGATAACCATGATCAAAGATATTTGTAATCACTACTTATCACATTATTTTCTTTGAGAGCTTTCCAGAACCCTTCAGGGACATCCGTCTGTAAAACCTCAACGTTGCGTTTTATCCTTTCGGGCTTACTGGGGTTGAGGGCAACAGAACTGACCTGAGGCGGAGATACGGCAAAATGCAGACATGCATCACCCGGCTGAACTCCGAACTCCTCACAAACGACAAAAAACCTTTCACGCCACTTCAACCTCTCCCTGTCTTCGGGATCTTCCAAGTCGATCAGCCTGTAATCAAGATAATCGCCGCCTGTGAGGAACCCGGCATTGAAGATTGCCGAATTTATCACCCCTACCCCATCGGAATGAAGTTTCCCGATGAAATCAAGAATATCCTGCGGATGCCTGTAGATTGTCAGACTGTTTGCTATCATCACCCAGTCGAACCTTACATCATCATACAATTCCCTGATCACATGCCAGTCCTTTGAACCGATACCCACAGCTTTGACCTCCCCCTGCTCCTTCAGCTCGAAAAGTGCCCTGTAAGCGCCTTTTATGTCGTCAACCCTTCTCTGCCTGTCATTTTCGTCCGATGCAGCAGCAAGATACTCATCGGGGTCATGAACAGAAACAAGGCCGGCATTGTAATCCCCGAGAAGTTCATTCCCCTGTTTCCAGCATTCGATGATCCCCTTATAACTTATCTTCTGAACAGCATCGTTCTTAAGATTGGCCCAGGCACCCTTTTCAAATGTCGGTTCAGGGCCCGTCAAAGGTACGCGGTACCAACCGAGTTTATTGCTTATCATCACTTTCCCGGGATCGACCCCGAGTTCTTTCAGCCCTTTTCCGATAACCTCAAGAGCAAGGCCGGCGCCGTACTTACCCGCCGAATCAACCACAACGGGAAGATCCGAAGCGCTGAACCACTCACGCATTATCGATAGCTTGGT
>JALVJU010000158.1 GCA_027034005.1 Marinilabiliaceae bacterium | reverse complement strand
CCTGAAAACCTCCTCCCGGGGTCAGGTGCCCGTTTATAAATATGTAAACCCCTACCATCGTGATAATAGGTATCAGCAGTTTGGCGGCAGTCTTGAATATCTCACTGTTCTTACGCAAAGTACGCTTATCTGCTCCTTTCTTAAGGAAGAAAGCGATGATGGCAGCTGTAAGGAAAAGTATTGTCACCTCACCAAGGGTATCAAGCCCCCTGTATGTTACAACAACAGCAGTAACAAGGTTCTGTGAATTTACTCTTTCTATGTTTGACTTTTCAGCGTAAAACTGTGCAACCTCAGAAAGTTCCTGGTTGCCATGAAAACTGTCGTAGAGAGGATAGAGCACTCCCACGAGAGCTGCCAATATGAATAGTACTAAAAGCTTTTTCATCTGTATCGTTTAATTTTCTTAATTTAAACTTCGTATGGTTTTAGGATTACTCTTCACCGGGGATCTCATCAATCTCGTCACTCTCGCGTCCCTCTTTGTCATTCAGCCTGATCCTGTTCAACACATAGAAAAAGATTATCGTTGACAATCCGCTGCCTATGGCTGCCTCTGTCATAGCTACATCGGGAGCGGCAAGGAAAAGGTACATGACAGATGCAAACAGTCCTACCGCACCGGTTGCAATTACTGCAACGATCATTTTCTTGTGATAGATCGCAATGAACGACATTGCCAGCATCAGTATCCCAAGTAATACACTTATTATCTTAAATTCCATATCTTTTTATCTTACGATCCGGTTACGGATCATTTTATTTGATTTGACAGTAATTTACTTCTCTTCGTACTCTATCTTTTGTGCTTTTGAACTAACCTTAAGTTTGTCAACAACTGTACGATCGGTGAAAGGTATCTTAATAAAATAAGACGCCCTTGCCAGAACGTGCGATGAAACAGGGTTTGTCATCATCACAAAAAATATCAGCAATATCAGTTTTCCCCACCATCCGGGCATCAATATCAACAACCCGAAAAGGGTAAGAATAGTCCCAAGTGTAGTGGCTTTTGTGCCTACCTGCAGTCTGTTGTAAACATCAGGCATACGCAGAAGTCCGATGGATGCTACCAGCAATACCAGTGATCCCATCAATGTTACTATTGCTCCCAGTAATTCCATTATTTCCCTTTCTATTTCGTTTATAAACTTTTTTCCAGATACTTAGCAATGATTATCACTGCAAGAAAACCAAGCAATCCGTAAACAATGGCTACATCAAGATAAATTATCCTTTGTGTAACATAAGCAAGGATACCTATTAAAGCTATCGAGGCAATAGACATCACATCGAAGGCGATAACACGGTCAACAGAAGTTTTTCCTTTTACAAAACGGATCATGGTAAGGCCGATGCTCAACAGAATGATGGCAACAGCGACGGTAAGAATTGTATCAACCATAAATTACCTCCAAATATTTTTCAAATTTTTCAACAATCTCTTTACTTGCAACCTTTACGTCCTCGTCTTTCACATCGATCCAGTGGATAAAGAAAGAATCATCTTTCACGTCAACGGTAAGGGTTCCCGGTGTCAGGGTTATAGAGTTGGCAAGCAACATACGTGCAAACTTTGACTTTAGCTTAGTCTTTACCTCAACGATACCCGGTTTGATCGGCAGGGCCGGATTCAAAACACGGCGTGTAACATCCAGGTTCGATTTAATAAGGTCAATCATGAAAACACCAAGGAATATAATGGTATAGATTATACCTTTGGGAGTAAAGTTCATATCGGCAAACAATTCACATCTTTTACAAAGAAATGCACTTGCAAAAAATGCTATCACTGCCCCCACTAACAAAATATCAGGCTGGAAAGTATTGTTCAAAAGAACCCAGACTATCATTAGTATAAGGAAAACAATAAAGAAGTTTTTCATACAACTTAATATTTAAAATAATTTACATGTTCTCGGTGGTGAATATTTATTAATCCAAATATGTAAAAACATATATGTTAATTGGCGGGCAAAGTTAAGAAATGTTTTTTTGAAAAATATCATCTTAAGTGATATTTTGACCTTATTTTTATAAATTCTACATACCTGAAAACCTCTGAATTTAAGACCTCTTTGTATTAAATGGGCTGTTCAGATATTATAAAGAATTACCTTTTCATGAATTATCTTTCAAAAGATCCCCTTAGCCCGTATTTCATAACTTCTTACAAGTTGATGACGAAATATCTTAAATTCGAAGGAATATAGAACAAAACTGAAACATCGATCATCGATGTGTTCCATATTCATTCAACAATGGGGAATAGGACACGGACTTTACGGATAATATTGATGGTCACTGATTTTATTTTTCGAAATATCGATCACCAATGCATCCCAGATGCTGCCAGAGCTACGGTATAGGACACTGATTTTACAGATGAGATCGATTTGCACTGATTTTATTTTATAAAACAATTTAAACAAGCGCACTTTCCGGCGATCTATCTATCGAATAGTACAAGGTGCAGAGCACCGGCAACATTTGTAGCAGAGAATTCCCGTACCATCACATAGGTGCAGAGCACCGGAATATTTGCCCATGTCAAAATCCAGGATACCGGTTTAAATATGGTGCGTTTGGCATTTCAACGCTCCAGATTCTCGATTTTGCACTATGTTTTTACTGTTATCAGTTTTGTTTTTAGCACTACCTGCCAAGTTCACTATATTTTTTTTGTAACTCGTTTTTCTTTCATCTAAAAATATGTTTTCACTGCAAACTCATATTGTTCTACAAATATTCTTTTAAAAATTGTGATATTATTCTGTTCATAGAACAATAACATAGCTTTCTTGTAATCAACACTATCAACTGTTCTAAATGATATAGGACAATATTTATGATTTATCAATATAGCATTGCTTACAATTCTTGCTGTTCTCTTATTTCCATCAACAAATGGTTGAATGTATGAGATAAGAATAAGTGCAAGAAAAGCTTGCTCAAAAACATTCTCTTTTTTATTTATTAAATCACAAGTTAAAGATAATGCTTCTTTTATTTGAAATTCATTGTCTATTGGTCGATAATTGGTGCCTGAAATACCAACTCTTCTTTTTCTTATGTTTCTGTCAACAGCAAGTTCTTTTGTTAAGATACTATGAATATCTTCAATTTTTGATACAGATAGAGGAAATAAATAATCAGGATTTTCAATTATAAAATCAATAGCTTCTTTATGATTAAGCAACATTACAGCTTCTTCTTTTGATTTCCCTGCCGCAGTCTCCTTTTCTTTTAAAAGTCGTTCTGTTTCCAGTAACGAATAGGTGTTTCCTTCTATTTGTGAAGATTTCCAGCTTAAATCAATAGCAAGTCGTTCAAATTCTTTTTTTATTTCAAATTCACTTAATTCGGATATGTTTTTTTCAAACTCTTTTTGTAAATCTGTTAATCGAATTAATTCATCTTCTGTGAATAATCTTGTTGCCGGAAAAATTTCTGTTAGTAGTGAAAAATTAAAATTCTCATTTATTGTTCTTTCGTCTATCTCTTTTTCATAATAATCTTGAATATCAATTTCGCGAAACAAATTATAATATGAGGATAGTTTATATCTTGTCGCTTTCCCCTTTCCTGTGGATGATATTAATTCCTTTGCCACAAGTTTGGATAAAACTCTTTTTATTGTGGCAATACTTTTTTTCTCCGATATTCCTTGTCGAATTTCTTCAGAAGAACTTTCCGGATTTTGTTTTAAGAATTCTAATATTAAGTTTTCTATTTCCATATTGCCTATTCGGCTCACAAAGATAGCCAATTCGGCTCAATATTTCAAGTTTTTGAGCTGTATTCTTTAGTCATATGAGCTACAACGGGAATATATCTTGAGCATGCTCTGCTTTGTTGACAGCAGATGTGTTATGTTACAGCTTCTTCAGTTTCCCGTTAAGCACAACACCATCAAGCCCCATGTTCCTTGCTGATCTCACAGCATCATCGCAGGTATGCACTATCGGCCCGCCCCGGACATTGAAAGAGGTGTTGATAAGCGCTTTCACTCCGGATTTCTCATCGAGGAGCGTGAGGAGGTCGTACAGGTAAGAGTTTTCACTGCGGTCAAAGATCGTCTGTATCCTTGCCGTGCCGTCAACATGAACAGCTCCCTCTATCTCCGCTGCCTTATCTTTCAAAATGGCAAAATCGAGCAGCATGTATCGGCTCAGATGCGGGATATCACTTTTCCCTGTGAAATATTTTGTATTTTTCAAAAGCATCACAGGAGCTACAGGGCGATACCATTCACGTTTTTTATGTTCCATACTGACTTTACGGGCCAGTGATTTTGAATCTGCCAAAGCAAGAATACTGCGGTTGCCAAGCGCGCGAGGCCCCGCCTCCGCATATCCGTTACACACCCCTATCACTTTTTTATCTGCCAGCATACCGGCAACAGTTTCAATTTCGTCAGGAGAATAGTCCGCTTTGTAGTTCTCAATACCCCAGTTCAACAGAAAGGGAGAATGTTTTTCCACCTTCCCGTGCTTTTGCAACTCAACGAACGCAGCTGCGCCAAGAGCAAGGCCGCTGTCCTCACAGGAAGGAGGAATAAAAATATCTTTAAAAATACCGCTTTCGTACAGCACAGTGTTAGTCACTATGTTCAGTGCCGACCCTCCTGAATAGTACAGATAATCCGCTTTTATTTTTTCCTGCAGCGTTGTGAGATAGGGTTGAACCTCCCTAACAAAGACATGGTGCATGGTGGCAACAATATCCTGCAGGAACGGATCAGCCGTGTGAAGATGTGTTTTGTCCCATCCGAAATCCCTTTTTGCCTTTTCAAAAAACACGCTCTTTTTATCCCAGATATCGGCAAAAAAATTATTTTCACGAAGCCACTTTTCAATTTTCGGAGTGTAGCTCCCATATCCCGCAAGCCCCATCATCTTTCCGGGAACACTGTTCTGATCGATGAACTTTGCACCGATAATGCCGAACACAAGAGCGTTGGCATTGAACATGGAAGTTAGCCACTTCAACCTCCAGTGTGCCTCTATCGGTACTATCCTGCCATCCTTAAAATGCCAGGCCGAGAAATTGCTCACACTTGCTCCCCCGTCAAAATGAACGAGCAGACTGTTTTCTTTGAAAGAACCGTAAAACGGCAGATTGGTTGCAATATGTGCAAGCTCATGATTCAGAGCATACGCTTTTGTCTCCCTGTCGAGCCACCAGCATTTACCCTTCTCCAATCCTGCAGCAGGAATATCGGTCAAAGGGCCTTCGAAACGAAACCTGCCACAACTTGAAATGAAGGCCCTGCCTACAACATTATCGGCAAACACAAGATCATAGTCAAGCCTGGAAAGCAGCCCTTCGCTTTTCAGTAGTTCATAAATACGCTCATGCAGTGAATTGTCGTGCTTTATCCTTGTATGCCGTTCCAGGGTCAGTGCTTTCAGAACCCTGCCCTTATGCATCAGAGCGATGGCATGGTCGTGAACAAAATAAGGCTGAGTAGATTTTATCCTGTCCTGAATACCATAAACAGCAAGTGTCGGCTTGTCCCTGTCCATCGGTCAAACAAATATCTGGGCCAGAATGGTTATCACGATAAGAAGTAAAAAATATATCTCTTTAAGATATACCCTGCGGGTTGTGTCGAGAAAATATGCTATCACAATGGAAGATCCAACAGAGATAACAGGTATCATCTCAATGGAATAAAAGGGCGTCATTGCCGCCAGAAGTGAAAGGATCACCAACCAGTTGAACACCCTGTAATGCTTTCGTGTCAGGATCTTGAATGTCGGCATCTGCCGTGCTACATTTATCAGGGACAGTATCACGATGAACACCATCACCCCGATATATATTTCGGAATATACCGAACGACTGAAAAATGCTACCGGTGAAATAAAATTCACATGAAGGATATCGAGAAGCTCACCAACCTTACCAATAATAAGATAGTATCCGTAAGCAAACAGGTAGGGCAAGACAACCCCGAACAGTGATGCCAGGATCGTACGCAGATTGAACGTGCGCAAAATGAACATCGTTATCAAAAGAAAAACATACAAGATGATCCCTTTGGCAAAGAACAATGTTCCCGTTGAGAACCATAAGCCGGCTTCAAAACACAAAGCCATAGGTTTATGCCGACCGTGAGCATTGAATAGCTTTTCGATTGCAAGCAAGAACAAAGGTAAAAAGAACCACACCGGCTGAATATACTGAACAGCTGTAAAACCACTTACCATAAGCACATAGACAACACCAGGCAAAAGGGTCTGCTTACCGATAAGTTTATACTTGTTGGTAAACCTGTTCACCCCCATAGCTCCCATCAGGGCAAGGGCAAGGACAAAGAAAGATGCCACGAACCTGTTTCCTTTTATCACCTTCAAGGCTACACCCCAGAAAGGCATGGGAACAACATCGCCATACATCTCCGGGATGTAAACATGTTCAAGTGATTTCAGCCAGAAAGCCACAAGGAACAATGGGGCCAAAATATAGGCCCAGATATCGTTGCTATGTACTTTTCTTAAAAGCAAATTGTATTTTCCTTATTTTGTTTAACTCAACTCTAATTTTTACAGATCGAAACCGATATCACTGCGATAATATTTTTTGTCGAAGTCTATCAGGCCTGCATTGCGATACGAAACCTTGAGTGCTTCGTTTTTATCACTGCCAAAAGCAGTAACAGCTATCACCCTGCCGCCGTTTGTGACAATATCCTCTCCGTCATGCTTTGTTCCGGCATGAAAAAGAATGCAATTCTGCACTTTATCAAATCCCGTTATCTCCTTCCCTTTCTCATAACTTCCGGGATAACCGCCTGATACAAGCATCACTGTTGTGGCAGTACGTGAATCAACATCAAGGCTTTTACTCTTAAGTTCTCCGGATGCAACGGCCCTGAAAAGATCAACGAGGTCAGATTTTATCCTCGGTATCACCACCTCCGATTCCGGATCGCCCATACGAACATTGTACTCTATCACATAAGGATCGCCGTCAACGTTCATCAGGCCAAGAAAAATAAATCCTTTGTACGGGATATTATCCTCTTTCAAACCTTCGATGGTAGGATGCACGATCCTCTCCTTTACTTTATCCATAAAATCACTGCCGGCAAACGGAACAGGTGAAACAGCTCCCATACCACCGGTATTCAGACCGGTATCATTCTCTCCTATCCTTTTGTAATCCTTAGCTTCAGGGAGTATCAGGGCGGCATGACCGTCAGTAAGGACGAAAACCGACAACTCTATTCCTGAAAGGAACTCTTCGATCACCACGGTATTTCCTGCATCGCCAAACTTCCCTCCAAGCATCGCCTTAAGCTCTTTTTTTGCCTCATCGATATTATCCAGTATCAAAACGCCTTTGCCGGCAGCCAGGCCGTCGGCTTTTAGCACATATGGCGCTTTCAGCGAATCCAGGAATGAATATCCCTCCTCAATATTTTCGGCAGTAACAGAGAAATAGCGGGCTGTGGGTATGTTATGCCTTTGCATGAACTCTTTGGCGAACTCCTTGCTGCCCTCCAGCATGGCCCCCTCCTTACCCGGGCCGATAACCGGGATATGAGCGACGAAAGGGTCGTTAAGAAAGTAAACCTTTATCCCTCTTACAAGAGGTTCTTCAGGGCCTACAACCACCATCTCGATCTTATTCTCGATCACAAAATTCTTTACGGCATCAAAATCATTTGGATTGATGTCCACATTAATGCCTACCTCTGAAGTGCCGGCATTTCCCGGAGCAATGTACAGGGCGCTAAGCAGGTCGCTCTGGGCCATTTTCCAGGCCAGCGCATGCTCTCTCCCTCCTGAACCTAAAAGCAGTATATTCATTTTATGTGTATTTTTGTTCTGTTCTTTTGCTTGTCACAATGTCTTAAAACTGTACCCCTCCTTCAGCAGAAAGTCCAATGCTGCCGGCAATGCCTGCTTCAGCCTGGGCCACGATTTAATGGAATCGTGAAAAACTATTACCGAACCGGGCCTGACATTGTCCATAACATTTACCCGGACTTCCTCCGCACTCAAACGGCTGTCATAATCCTTGCTCAGCACATCCCACATCACTATTCTCCTGAAACGATCTTTCAGTTTCTTCACCTGCCACGGATAAAGTTGGCCGTGCGGAGGGCGAAAGACATCCGAAGAGATTACCTTCGAGGCCTTTCCTATATTTTCAAAAAACTCTTTCCCTGAACATTTCCAGGCAGGCAGATGATTGTATGTATGATTTCCCGTTTTGTGGCCCTCCTTAACGAGCCGCCTGTAGATATCCGGATTTCTCTCAACATTCTCCCCGACACAAAAGAACGTAGCCCTGATATCCCTCTTTTTCAGCTCCTCACAAACCCACTCCGTGACATCCCTTACAGGGCCATCGTCAAAAGAGAGGTAAACAACCTTTTCTTTATCTTCTCCCCTCCATAAGGTTCCCGGATAAAACTTTCTTATCCGTTCCGGCACCTGTACCTCCCATCGGGGAAATATTTTCATCTCTCTTCGTTCAATATCTTAAACCCGGCAATACTGTTCCTGCAGCACATTCTACCTCTGCATGAACTTCAGTTTCTGCACTGCGTCGGTATAATCTTTTTCAAGCTCTTTCAACAGATCTGTTCTTTTGTACATCTGAACCGTAGGCAGAAGCAACCTTGTGTAAATCGCCATCACACGCTCAAGATTTCCCATTGCAGCCTGTCTCAGTGAAGGCTTTAAGGACGTATAGAATGTAAGCTCTTGCAGAAACTCTTTTGCCACATCACGCATTATCGAGTCACCACGATCATTCTCACCTGCCTTGTAATATGCTTCGGCAAGGAAGATGCTGAACTGGTCATGAGGCACCTGTGCCGGCGGTAATTCTTCCATGAGCTTGTTCAGGACATTAATCGCTTTCTCCTTCTCGCCTTTATCGAGCAAGGCATTTGCAAGGCGTGTAAGGTTATTCCGTATGTTGGTTGCCATGCGACGATGGTTCTCGTCAAGATATACATTCGGATCATTGAACCCGCCCCACTTAAACTTGTTCATCACATTATCATACATCTTACCTGTGGCAACGCGGCCATACTCCATTCCGTTACTCTCGGCCCTGATAGGCACTACCTGGTATGCAAAACCTTCGAGCTGGAAATAGTTCTGCAAACCGGCATAGTTATCGGAACCAACTGTCACAGCAAAGTAGATAGGACGGTTCCAGTCGTTAGTTGCCAGTATATCGTATATCATCAACTGATTCTTCAATATCATATTTTTGTTGATATCGATGTTAACTGTTGAATCTATCAAATGTGCATCCTCAGGAGCCACATATCCTTTCTGCAGTACTTTCAAACTATCAACCGGAACATAGAATTTATTTGCAGGAAGATAATCGATACGTCCCGGATACTGCGGTATCTCTTTTGTTTTGGGATTATCACTTGCAACAAACTGAATGGCATCCTTAAGGTTTATCCTCTTGTTCTTAAATTGCGGACGCGGAATAATGTAAACTACATCCCTTGTACCGTCAAGATACTGATCGTGTTTCATAGAAATAGGCAGCGGATCGGAATCATACGCCTTTCGCTTCATCTGATCTATGTACCAGTCGGTCTGCAGATAGCTTAGGTTACAAACCCTGACATCGGTACGCACTCCTTCAACCTCCTGGATGTTCCAGAGCGGGAAAGTGTCGTTATCACCGTTAGTGAACAATATCGCATCTTTCTGACAACTCATCAGATAATCCCATGCAAGATCGTGAGCCACATATCTGCCCGAACGGTCGTGGTCGTCCCAGTTCTCCTTTGCCATGATACCCGGCACCAAAACAAGGGAAGTAAGAGTTGCCACTACAGCGCTTACTTTACCGGGAGCCACTTTCCTTAACGCTTCCACAAGCCCGAGAACCCCCAGGCCTATCCATATGGCAAAGGCATAGAAACTTCCTGCATAAGCATAATCCCTTTCCCGCGGCTGCAACGGCGTCTGATTCAGGTACAGCACTATCGCAAGTCCGGTAAAAAAGAACAGCAGCATCACTATCCAGAATCCGTGCTTTCCTGCATTGTCAACCTTGCCTGTTTTCGGGTCCTTGTTTGCATTGTACTGATAGAACATACCTATCAATCCCAGCAACAGCGGTAGCAGGTAATATTTGTTGTGTGCCTTGTTATTTTTGAGCGAATCGGGCAGGAGGTCCTGATCGCCGTACATACTGTTATCAATGAACGGTATCCCCGTTATCCAGTTGCCCCGGTCGATCTCACCGTTGCCCTGAAGGTCGTTCTGCCGGCCTGAGAAGTTCCACATGAAATAACGGAAGTACATATATTTGACCTGATACTCCCAGAAAAATTTCAGGTTCTCCCAGAATGTAGGCAGGGTTATCACTTTCGACTGGCCGTTCTCGTCTGTAACCCTCATCTTGCGCCCTTTCAGGTTAGTCCATTTCTTGTACTGATCGATATGACGCTGCTCACGGCTGTACATTCTTGGAAAGATCGTTGTACTACGGCTGTCGAAAATATACTTAGGCTTATACTGACTTACAACATACTTCCCATTCTTTTTAATATAAACCGGATTCCCTTTCTCTCTGTCCATCGCTCTTCTGTCGATGGGTGAGTTGTAATACTGCCCTACTATGAGCGGACGGTCTCCGTACTGCTCCCGGTTCAGGTAATACATCAGGGAGAAAACATCTTCAGGAGAGTTCTGGTCCATCGGAGGATCGGCATAAGAGCGGATAACCACCATCGCGAAAGATGAATAACCGATAATGATCACGGTTACTGCAAGTAAAATGGTGTTAAGAATAACTTTGCCATGCCTGTGTGTCCATAAAATACCATATATCAAACCTCCTATAAGCAGTACGGCATATACGATAACACCCGAATTATACGGCATTCCGAAGCCGTTCACGAACAACAGTTCGAACCAGCTTGCAACTTTGACAAGCCCGGGGATGATACCGTAGAGTATCCCGCCAAGTATCACTGCCGAGATAGCAAGGGCTTTAATGGTGTTCTTTCTGTTGACCTCAACCTTCTTGAAGTAGTAAACCATAACGATGGCAGGTATGGCAAGAAGGTTCAGAAGATGAACACCTATTGATACTCCCATCAGGTAGGCGATCAGGATTATCCATTTGTTTGCATGAGGTTTGTCGGCGACATTTTCCCACTTCAGTATTGCCCAGAAAACAACTGCTGTGAAGAGTGAACTCATGGCATACACCTCGCCTTCAACAGCCGAGAACCAAAATGTATCAGAAAAAATATAGGCAAAGGCACCTACAAGACCGGCTCCCATTATCGCCCATATCTTCCAGGTCTCGTATCCGTCGTTCTCTACTGAATCTGACGGACGGATCATTATCTTGCGAGCAAGGTGTGTGATGGTCCAGAAAAGGAACATGATGGTGAAAGCGCTTGCCAGCGCTGACATGGTATTGATCAATGGAGCGACCTTTGTGGGATCAGAAGCAAAGAGAGAAAAGAATCTTCCCATGATCATGAAGAAAGGTGCTCCCGGCGGATGACCTACCAACAACTTGTATGCTGTCGCAATGAATTCCCCACAGTCCCAGAAACTTGCTATAGGTTCAATTGTGCTGATATACACAAAAGCCGACACCGCAAATGCCAGCCATCCAAAAATAATATTCAACCTGTTATATTGCTTCATACTTTATCTTTTTAGCCGGTAAAAAATATCCGGCTGTTACCCATTTCCGTTTTTACTCGCCAAAAATACTGAAATTTTATTAACCTGAACTTATAGTCATGTTGTTTTACTGATTTTTACCCGTAATGTTAATGTGTTTTAACCCAAATGCATTAAGTGATCAATAACTAAACCCGAAAAAATATGATAACCGGGATTAGCAGTTACATCCATCCAACATTTTTTTGGAGATAAATTCAGCCGATATTGACACTTTTTTGGAGATGATTCTTGCTGGCCCTACACTTTTTTGGAGATAAATCGAAAATGTTTTCCCTGAAAACTTCTATTATCAAATTGACTCCCTGTGTTTTAAACTCCTTTAACGTCGATCTCCCGATGGACAATCAAAGGGGATTAAGCTCTTCAGAAGTTACGGTTCTCTATACTTCACACATAGATGTTAATCTTTAAACTTTAGTATTCCTCATTTTTTATAAAAAGCATCTATCTTGCCGGTCAGGTCTTTTCTGCCGCAAAACTGCAATGCATCCCGCAGTTTCTTCCCGTAATCCATCTCTTCATGTACATCATAGGATATGAGTGAAAGGAAACTCTCTTTTTGCGACGCAAAGAACTTCAGGTTATGAAGATGGATATTTGTCAGCAGTTCAAGATATTTTCCGGCTTTATCCTTCATCCCTGCCATCCACATTAGTTTTACAAAATCGATATTCCCATCATGGTATGGTTCGGTCTCTATCGGATATTCATTCAGGGATTTGTTGATGACCCTGACTGCATCGCTGTTCCTGCCTTCACTTATCAGTTTCGATAAAAGCATGTCAATGATACTCCTGTACCGGATTATGTCAAACGTGGTTTTTGAAAAGTAATCGTAGTATGCCTTTCCCTGAGCGCCAAAGTCAACTTTGTTAAGATAATCGTTCAACATCCTGTCCGTATCCATAAAGCCTTTTGTCGAATCAGGAGCTGTTTCCGGTGAAAGCCGGTAATCCATCAGTAAACGTTCCATGTGTGGTTCAAGGCCTCTGTATATATCCGGAGCGGAACCTGCCGTGAAATACACTTCTCTTTTCTTAATTCCGTTCGAGAGGAGGTCCATTAATACGATGTCGTTCTTGTAAAGGACATCCTTGGGATCCCTCCACTTTACAAACGTAGAATCTCCGTTATCGATAACAAAATTCTTGGTCGGGGAAAAATCGATGAACTTGCCGTTCTGAAGCGGCAGTTTAGTCTCTTTCTTGTCACTGCCGATGAAACGCACAACTTTTTTCAATTCTGCAAACTCTTTTGTTTTATCAAGCAGGAGTGCATTGTCAAGATCTCCCGCACGGTACCGGGCTTTAGGGATCGTCAGATCGAACGCAGGGGCATCATTGATCTTGTTGTAAAGCTGCATCACACACCAGTCCGCTCCCATGAGACCGTAGTTTACCACCCTGAGGTCAGGCCTGACGTTTTCCACCTCCTGGGCATACCATAAAGGATATGTATCGTTATCGCCGTATGTGAACAGCACCGAGCCTTTATCACAACTGTTCAGGTAGCTCTTTGCCGAATTCAGGGCAAGATATCTTGAATACCGGTCATGATCGTTATAATTGTTTACCAGGAGAATACCCGGCAAAGCCATTAAAGAGAGTATTGCAGCAAGGGCAGCAGTAAATCTACTCCTACCCAGTTCCCTCGCGTACCTGATAAAGCCGTAAACACCAAAACCTATAAATATGGCATAGGCAAAAAATGAGCCCACAAAAGCATAATCCCGCTCACGCGGTTCGAAAGGTTTCTGGTTAAGGTACAACACAATGCCAGGGCCGGTGATCAACAGCAGAAGCAGAATCTCACGCAGGTAGTGGTTTCCCTTTTTGCCAAGAGTGCTGAGAAATACTATCCCGAGTATCCCGAAAAGAAATGGTAAAAGATAGTATTTGTTATTGGCCCTGCTCGATGCTTCCTTGTAATTGAGTATCTCCCTGTTTCCAAGTCTCGGGGCATCAAGGGCCTTGATCCCGGTTTTCCAGTTGCCCCGCAGCGGCCCGCCGTTTCCCTGCTCATCATTCTGCCGCCCTGAAAAGTTCCACATGAAATACCTGAAATACATGAAACCCAGCTGATAGTTGAACAGGAATTTCATATTCTCTGTAAAAGTCGGAGGCCTGTTCGCCTTTACCGGGACACCTGCCCACTGACGATAACCATAAATGTGGCGCTGCTGGTTGCTGAACATTCGCGGAAAAAACATTTTATCCTTTTCGGCATAGGTAAACTTATCTGCCTTCTGATATGCCTCGTACTTATCACCCACAGGACGCCAGGCCGTTTTGTACGTAAGCCCCGTACTTTTTGCACCGTAATACGGCCCGTAAAGCAACGGTTTATCACCATACTGCTCACGATTGAGAAATGCATTCAGCCCGAACACATTTGACGGATTGTTCAGGTTGATAGGCGTATCTGCATTTGCCCTGATGATGATAAGGGCATACGAACTGTACCCAATGAAATAAACAAGAACATTAAGCAATATGAAATGGGCGACTGGCTTTTTGCCCAGTGTTTTGAAGAGGCCGTAAAACAACCCTCCGAACAAAATAACAGCAAACAGTATCAGCCCCGAATTAAACGGCATGCCAAATCCGTTTACAAGCAACAACTCTAATTTTTCTGCCGGCCACAGTCCGTTCTGGATAAAACCGAAAAGGATTATCCCAAGTATCAGCAATCCGTATCCCAATGACACAAAAAATCTTTTCCAGGTAAACTCATGATACCTGAACCATACTACCTGTAGGATCACAGGTATGGCCAGGAGGTTAAGCAGATGAACTCCCGTTGAAAGACCTAACAGATAACTTATGAAGATGAGCCACCTGGTAGTGTTCTTTCTTTTTTGCTCAAACGATTCTTCCCATTTAAAAACAGCCCATATCACCAGGGCAGTAAAAAATATCGACAAGGCATAAACCTCTGATTCCACGGCCGAAAACCAAAAAGTATCGGTAAAAGAGAAGCTGAGAGCTGCAATAAAAGCCGGAATAAGAATGTTCAGATATTTTTTGGGCGAAGTGAGCTCAACTGGAAAAAGCCTTGAAAAAATAAGCACCAGGGTAAGGAACAACAAGACTATGGTCCCTGCAGAAGCAACCACTGAAAGCATATTTGCCCAGTAAGCTATCTGAGAAGTGTCGGACGCAAAAAGAGTAAAAAGTTTTCCCAACAAAAGATAGAAAGGCGCTCCCGGCGGATGGCCTACTTCCAGCTTTGAGATACATGTAATAAATTCACCGCAGTCCCAGAAACTTACGGTCGGGGCCATGGTTGACAGTAGGATGCCTCCCGATATTAAAAAAAGAGAGACAGAAAATATCTGTTTTAATGTTTTGTTGGTTAGCATTGTAGTATTGATTGCCGGGTTAAACCACGAAACTAACTGTTCTTTTTCTTTTTTTAAAATATATGCAGTTAAAACATCCCTTTTACCTTATGTTTAGTGTGTTGGTATAAAATAGATATGTGAAAAAACAGAAATTTCTAAAAAAATACAGCAATCCCGCAACAAAAAATAAAGCCAGAGAACCCTTGAAAATCGGATAAAAGAAAGATTTGCTGAAAATATTTTTCTTGCTAATCTTAAAAAGTTAAGACTTATATCCGCGCGGCTTTGCTAAG
>JALVJU010000157.1 GCA_027034005.1 Marinilabiliaceae bacterium | reverse complement strand
CGTGAGCGTTTCGAAGAGCAACTCAAGCTCCTCGAAAAAGGCGACGATGAGGCCATGTACATCGATTACGATTTCTTGCGTGCCCTCGAGTACGGCATGCCTCCAACATCGGGAATGGGTATCGGCATCGACAGGCTGACCATGCTGATGACAAACTCACCTTCCATCCAGGATGTTCTTTTCTTCCCGCAAATGAAGCCGGAGAAAAAACCGGAGAAGGACGGTAAGGAAAAATTCATGGAGATAGGTATCCCTGAAGAGTGGGTACCTGTTGTACAAAAGGCTGGATTCCTGACTGTGAATGCCTTGAAAGAGGCCAATCCGAACAAGGTACATCAGGATATCTGCGGAATAAACAAAAAATTTAAAATGGGGCTTAAAAACCCGTCAAAAGAGGATGTGGCTGCCTGGATCGGATAGGCCCGGGCAGATTTTATGGCATGTTATGTAGTTTTATTTGCCTTTTAAAATTAATTTTCTTAATATCCTTCTTTGTTTTAAAACGGGAATTATGGATGATACTAAAAAAATTGGGATTATTGGTAGCGGCAGCTGGGCCACGGCCATTGCAAAAATGTTGTTGAACAATGTTTCATCCATAAACTGGCACTTCAGGAACAAGGAGTACATACGGCAGTTTCAGCAGTTCAGGCATAACCCCAACTATCTTACCAGTGTTGAGTTCAACATGGATAATATTTATCTCTCAGATGATATTAATGAGATAGTTGAAAGATCTGATATTCTCGTTCTTGCCATCCCTTCGGCATTCCTTAAAGATGTGCTTAAGCCACTTCACCTGCCGTTAAAGGATAAGTTTGTGGTCTCTGCCATCAAGGGACTTGTGCCTGACGAGAATATGATCATCGGGAGTTATCTGACAAAATTTTACAATGTCCCTTCAACATCCATCGGTGTGATCTCGGGGCCGTGCCATGCTGAGGAGGTAGCCCTTGAGCGTCTGTCGTATCTTACTATTTCGAGCCAGGATCCGGAAAAAGCAAAGAGGTTTTCTTCATTACTCTCATGTCCTTACATCAAAACAACGATATCCGATGATATCTACGGAACGGAGTATGCAGCAGTGCTTAAAAATATCATGGCCATTGCGTCAGGTATCTGCCACGGACTGTTCTACGGGGATAATTTCCAGGCCGTTTTGATGGCAAATGCCATTCAAGAGATCAAACGTTTTGTTGACACTGTTCATCCCATTAACCGCGATATTAAAAGTTCGGCATACCTTGGTGATCTTCTTGTAACATCATATTCACAGTTTTCAAGAAACCGCCATTTCGGGGTTTTGCTTGGGAAAGGATACTCCGTGAAATACGCACAGATGGAGATGTTGATGATCGCCGAGGGTTATTATGCTGTAAAAAGCATTAAAGAAATAAACAAAGACTACAATGTTTACATGCCTATTACCGATGCCGTTTACAACATTATCTATGAAAAGATCTCCCCTCCCATCGAAATAAGGTTATTAACAGAACAGTTGAGGTAAGAATAAACAGGTATTTTTTCAATTATTAAAACAATTTCAAAAATAAAATATCATGGAACATTTGAAAATTGACATTTCAAAAGTCACAGGATTTGTATCTGAAGATGCTATCCGCTGCTATGAGGATAAAGTGATGAAGAGCAACCTGGCCCTTCATGATAAATCAGGAAAAGGATCGGATTTCCTTGGATGGCTCGACCTTCCTTCGTCCATCACCGATGAACACCTGAAAGATATCACAGATACAGCCGAAAAGATCCGCTCTGTTGCCGACTATGTTGTGGTTACAGGTATCGGAGGCAGTTACCTCGGAGCTAAAGCTGTGATAGATGCTTTGTCCAACACTTTCGACTACCTGCAGACTGACCGTAAGAATCCGGTGATACTTTATGCAGGACAAAATATCGGAGAAGATTACAGCCACGATTTGCTCGAACTTTTAAAAGACAAGTCGTTTGCCGTTGTTGTTATAAGCAAATCTGGTACTACAACCGAACCGGCAATTGCTTTCCGTCTGTTGAAACAGCTGATGGAAGAGAAATATTCCGCCGATGAGATAAAAGAGAGGATAGTTGCAATCACCGATGCAAAAAAGGGTGCTTTGCGCACACTTGCCGATCAGGAAGGATACAAGACATTTGTGATTCCTGATGATGTGGGTGGCCGTTACTCCGTTTTAACCCCTGTGGGACTTCTTCCGATCGCCATTGCCGGACATGACATAAAGCAGCTTGTTGAAGGTGCCCGTTATATGGAAGAACTCACAAAACCAGAAACATCATTCGACGAGAACCCGTCGGCTGTTTATGCTACCACACGTAACGCTCTTTACAACGACAGTAAAGCGATAGAGATACTTGTAAACTACAATCCTAAACTTCATTACCTGTCAGAGTGGTGGAAACAGCTTTACGGTGAGAGTGAAGGAAAAGAGAACAAAGGCATTTTCCCGGCAAGCGTTGATTTCACCACCGACCTTCACTCTATGGGACAGTGGATACAGGAAGGTGTACGTAACATCTTCGAAACAGTTGTCTCGGTTGCCACACCTAACGAGGAGGTCAGGATACCTGAGGATAAAGCAAACCTTGACAGCTTAAACTACATCGCCGGCAAGCGTGTGGACGAAGTTAATAAGATGGCAGAACTCGGAACTCTGGTGGCTCATGTTGACGGAGGTGTACCGAACATAAAACTTGAGATACCGAAACTTGATGAATACTATCTCGGCGAGCTTCTTTATTTCTTCGAGAAGGCATGTGGCATCAGCGGTTACACCCTTGGCATCAATCCTTTCGACCAGCCGGGAGTAGAAGCATACAAAAAGAACATGTTCGCACTTCTCGGTAAACCGGGATACGAAGAAGAGACAAAAGCCATTCAGGAAAAACTGAAATAGGGCCCACTCCCCCACAGGCAATGTTATTAAGTTAAGGAATTAGTTTTGATTTTCAATGATTTTTTACCCCGCCCCTGAAGGGAGAAATCATTGAAAATCAACATGTTTTATTTAGCTTTTTTGGCCCGCCTGACCGCAGTAGTCGGGCAGGCTCCCCTTAGATGGGGTAAAACAAAAAAGCTTAACTTAATAGCATTGCCCCTCAGGGGTAGTGGCACATCGACGGTGGTTTGTAATGCAAGGATTCTAACATGGAGACACTGTGGAGAAATGGGAGTCACGAATGGTATCCTCACCCCCTAGCCACCTTTCAAAATGGAGAGGGGGAACAAGCAATAAATCAAGTCGTTACGAATACTCCCTCAAAGGGGATGAGGAATAAACCAAAAAAAGCTTTCCCTTTTCAGGAACAGCTTTTTTTATATTCTTAAAACTACATTTTGCTACTTGTGAAATTTGCTTCCGTCGTAACCCCACTTAATGTAGGTAGCTCCCCAGGTAAAACCTGCGCCAAAAGCAGCAAGGATAATATTATCACCTTTCTTGAGGTCTTTCTCCCACTCGTACAGACACAATGGAATTGTCGCTGCTGTGGTGTTTCCGTATCTCTCTATGTTTATCATCACCTGATCCCTGCTGATCCCCATTCGCTGGGCTGTAGCATCGATGATACGAAGATTCGCCTGATGCGGAACAAGCCACGCAAGATCTTCAGGAGAAATGTTGTTTCTTTTCATTATCTCAACAGAAACATCAGCCATCCTTGACACAGCATGCTTAAACACTGTCTTGCCGTCCTGATAGATGTAATGCCATTTGTTATCTACTGTTTCATGAGTAGCCGGATAAGCAGAACCTCCGGCTTTTTGGTACAGATAATGACGGCCAGAACCATCTGCCTGAAGAATTGTATCCTTCAGCCCCACATCTTCAGTGGTAGGTTCAAGCAACAAAGCCGTTCCCGCATCACCGAAAAGTACACATGTCGTACGATCGGTATAATCAACGATAGACGACATCTTATCTGCCCCGACAACAACAACTTTCTTTTTTGCACCCGATTCAATAAACTTGGCAGCCACGTCAAGAGTGTACAAAAGCCCGGAACAAGCCCCATTTATATCAAAACCGTGAGCATTTTTTATTCCCACCTTATCAGCAATAATATTTGCCGTAGCAGGGAATGGGTGGTCCGGCGTTACTGTTGCACAAAGCAAAAGGTCGACCTCTTCGGGTTTGGTACCCGTTTTCTTCAAAAGGTCTTCAACAGCTCTTGCTCCCATGAATGAGGTTCCCTCCCCCTCTTCTTTCAGAATGTGTCTCTCCTTGATACCCACACGGGTCATTATCCATTCATCAGAAGTATCTACCATTTTACTCAACTCATGATTGTCTAGAATATATTCGGGAACATATGCTCCTACTCCTGTGATTGTTGCTCTAACTTTTTCCATAACCAAAAATTATCCGAATAAAATCCGGGAAAGTAACAGCTCAATAACAAATTTGCCCCCTTTTACTGCGGAGGCAAATGTTATTGTTCTTTGTCTTAAATTATGCAGTGATCTCTTTCTCTACTGCCAATTTACCGCGATAGTAACCGCATTCTCCACAAACAGTGTGCAGTTTAACGGTTGCACCACAGTTTGAACATACACCCAACGCAGGCATTACTGCTTTATAGTGCGTTCTTCTCTTGTCTCTTCTCGTCTTTGACGTTTTACGTTTAGGATGTGCCATTTTAATTGATTTTACTTATTTATTAATTTCTTTAATGCATCCCACCTGGGATCATTTGTCTCTTCTTGTTCCTGTGATGAATTTTCATCACCTACCAGATATTCATCAAGTTTCTCAAGCATCTGAGTGTCACATGTTGAATTTCCGTTTTCGTCATCAGGATGAACATGTCGCAACGGAAGACTCACTATTATGAACTCGTACAACCACTGCGCAACATTTATCTGATGCTCCTCATAAGGGAGGACTATTATCTCTTCCGATTGTTCCGAGTATTCAATACCAAAATTGAAATACATCCTGTCGGAACTCTCTACCGGGATTTCCATCGGGCCCATGCACTTATCACAAATGCTACTTACTGTTCCTTTTATGTCAAAATCAACCACAAGCATCTTTTGACTTTTATTCAGGGTTACAACAGCATTTAAAGTCCCGCTTTCGACCAAAGGTTCCTCAAACAAGTTAAAAAAAGGTGCACCAATTTGATATTCAAACTTGTGCATCCCGTCCTTTAATCCCTTGTAAGAGATGTTGTAATCCTTCAGTCTGTCCACTTTTCCCTCAATAAAAACTTTGCAAAAGTATAAAAATATACTTTTGTGAGAAAGAATTGGATAATTTTTTATTTCAAACAATTGAGTTTTAAGGATTTTTAACCGGCAAAACTATATTTTAAATCCGCAAGAGTCCTTCTGCTGCAACCTCCAAAGTCACACTATTATTAAAAATGCTAGTTTGAAATTTCTCATCGTAACTAATGTTACGCCTGCGATGCGTCTTCAC
>JALVJU010000156.1 GCA_027034005.1 Marinilabiliaceae bacterium | reverse complement strand
GCGACTCCATTGCTATCTTTTGCAATTCATTAACCTCTTTGAGGTCTTTTGCATGAAGGAACGACCCGATCTCTCCTTTTCGTATAAGATCTTTAATGTCTTTTACTGTCAGATCAGGATAAAAGCCATACTGATCGTTTGATTCAGATATCTTACCCTCCAGTTTTTGCCGGGAATGTTTGAAATGTTCAATAGCAACATACTGGCACATTTGCCCTATCTTTTCTTTTAAGGTCATGCGCGACATTAAATCGTTCACACGTTGATCTATTGGCAGATCGGGGTCCATATATGAAAGTTTATTGCTTTTGGTTCCGGAGTCAGCGCAACCGGATAATCCTGCTGTTGCAATAATCAAAAGAATAAAAAGTAAATATTTTAAGTTCATGGCTAAGGTTTTTATAATCTGATTTTATTTGTTTTTGTCTGGTTTTCTGTACTCTTTTATTAAGATCTTTTCATTTTTCATAAAGTGGTATGTATTTAATCGCTTTATCTTTTGGGCTTAAGGAGAAAGAGCCTCCTTTTTTGGCTTTCCATTTAATAGTATCACTTTTAGAGTAAAATGTATCTCCGTTTTTTGCTTTAATTTCAACTTCGGTATTCCAGGGGTTTAATATTTTTATGGTTTGATCTTTTTTTGAGTAAAGGGACAGGTATGTCGTTTTCCTATCTTTTACCTGGGCCGTGACTTCAACAGGGCCCTGTGCCAGGAGCTTGAATTCGGCGTTCCATCCTTTGGGCAGGGACGGGGCGATCTGTATTACGCCCTTGAATGAATGGATTAACATATAGTTCAAAGCCATAGTCAGATCGCCTAACACTTCCGAATTACCCAATCTGTTAGGTGCTATCTGGCTTATTTTAATGTATTGTGTTACGAGGTCTGCGGTTTCAGAAGGGAGGTTTAATATAGCTGCTGAAATCATTCTTCTCATAAGTGAATTGGTTATTTTTGGGAAGAATGAATTTTTAACAGTGTTTACGGCTGTTTTATAAAGTGGGTGATTAGCAGTTGTAAGTTCAAAAGGGAAAGTAGAGTAAGTATCAACTGATGAGTAATTATGAGTTTTCCAATCAGTAACAAACTCACAGGGTGCAAATACATCAACAGATGTATCAATTCTTTCAACGGGGGCATTAACCCCGAGGGAAGTGTCCCTGACAGCTTTCCCGATGGGGAATGGCGACATATTTTTTAAAATATACTCATATTTGTGAATTTCATCTTTTTTATCTCCATATTTCTTACACAAATCTATCACTAAGGGAAAACACCTGTATATCGCTGCCATGTCAGTATGTGGGTTTTTTACTGACCAGAAATTTTCATGTGCGTTGGAAGGATAGATGTAGAAAACACCTGTGGTATCTTTTTTTAGTTGTTCTGCATAAAAATTACAGGCACCTTTCAGGAACGGATAAACCGTATCCTTCATATAGTATTCATCACCGGTATATTTGGCATATTGGTACATCTGGTATGCGATTTCCAGTGTTGTTGAAAATATCCGGCTGGTCCATGTTGATGTATTATTATAAATATCTTTCCGGTTGAACTCATAAGCTAATCCGTCAGGAGAATGAGTTTCATGGACAAATATGCCGCCATGCCCCCAGAGGTCTTTTGTTTGAGCTTTAATGATGTCAAGGTTTTCGGTTAACTTATTTAAATACCTTAGGGTATAATCAGGATGGTTTGCGGCCAACAGAGACCCGTGCATATTGGTTTGGTTGTAGTGCCAGTAACCCCCGCCCCAA
>JALVJU010000155.1 GCA_027034005.1 Marinilabiliaceae bacterium | reverse complement strand
AATTTGTCCTGGCTATAGCCGGGGCGTTCCTGTTCCTGAAAACCGGCAGTGAACAGGTAAAACAGGAGGCATTATTTTATTTGTTCGATTACTTTATCCTATTGATGTTCGACTCTTTCCTTAAAGTGAAGCGTTGAATAAAAAACTTGTGTAAATGAGCTGAAAATATTATTTTTCAAGCGCGATATAAGAATATTTTGATGCAACGATTTTATACTATTATACTTCTTTTGGCTTTTATCCTTACAAGTTTCGCTGCTTATGCAGAGAATGAAGGAGAAAAGAAAAATAAGGAGGGGGATTTCGATCCGTTGGAGATGATCATGCATCACATTTCCGATTCTCATAACTGGCATATCGTTTCATTCAAGAACAAAGAAGGCAAAGATGTTGATATTGCCATTCCTTTGCCAGTGATTCTGATACATGATGGATCAGTACATATTTTTATGTCATCGGATTTTCATCACGGAGAGGCCGTCGTTCAAAAAGGGGATCAATATTTTAAGTTATACCATGACAAGGTATATCTTACAGATGCATCAGGGAAAATAAATTTAAATTCGGAGGGGGTTCCCGAGAATGCAAAACCGTTTGACCTTAGCATCACACGTAATGTGGCATCCATGTGGATGAGTGTTCTTATCATGCTTGCATTGTTTATCCCGGCTGCAAGAAAGTATAGGGGGAAACCATCAATGCCTACGGGAATGCAGTCTTTGATGGAGCCGATAATCCTGTTTGTACGGGATGACATTGTCATTGAGCAGATAGGAGAGAAGAAGGCCGACCGTTTCATGCCTTATATCATGACAATCTTCTTTTTCATCTGGATAAATAACCTGATAGGTATGGTGCCAATCTTCCCGGGAGGAAGTAATGTCAGTGGAAATATTGCTTTTACAGGAATTTTAGCGGTATTTACTTTTTTACTGACAAATGTTTTTGGCACGAAATCATACTGGAAAGATATTTTTGCCACCCCGGGAGTGCCGATTCCGGTGAGGGCAATTTTGATCCCTATTGAATTTGTAAGTATATTCACTAAGCCTTTTGCATTGATGGTACGTCTGTTTGCCAACATTACTGCGGGGCACATTGTGTTACTTAGCTTAACATCGCTTATTTTTGTTTTAAAAACAATTTATATATCACCTGTTTCTATCGGCATGTCTCTTTTTATGGATATGCTTGAACTTTTGGTTGGATTGTTACAGGCTTATATTTTTGCATTGTTGTCGGCCTTGTTCATAGGTATGGCAGTGAATGATGAAGAGGAACATTAATTATTTAATTAAAATAGAACAATATGTACACAGCTGTTGGATTAGGATTAATAGTTATTGGTGCCGGCCTGGGCATCGGTCTTGTAGGTAAAGGTGCAATGGAAGCCATGGGGCGTCAGCCTGAAGTGCTTTCAAAGATACAGACTGCAATGATCATTGCGGCAGCCCTTGTAGAGGGAGTTGCCCTATTTGCTATCGTTTTGGCCTGGTTGGTTTCATAAAAAGTAAACTATGGACTTGTTAACTCCGGATCCCGGATTGGTTATATGGACCGGGACCACATTTATAATTTTGGTGCTTATCCTCAGGAAGTACGCCTGGAGGCCTATCTTGCATGCTATCAGGGTGCGGGAGCATACCATAAAGTATGCACTGGCTTCAGCTGAGAAAGCAAAGCAGGAGGCTGAGAATATTGAAAAGCTAAAGAAGCAGACTCTTGAAGAAGCTGCCGTTGAGCGTGACCGGCTTATCACTGAAGCAAGGGAGCTTAAGGCGAAGATCATTGAGGAGGCAAAGAAAAGCGCACAGGTGGAGGCGGATAAGATAGTTGAAACTACCCGTCTTCAGCTTGAAAAGGAGAAGAAAGATGCATTGTCGCAGATGCGTGAACAGATCGCTGTTCTGTCTGTTGATATTGCAGGAAAGCTTCTTGAGCAGGAATTAAAGACAACTAAAAAGCAAAAAGAGCTTATTGACAAGTATCTTAAAGAGGTAAGCTTTAATTAGTTGTTAAGGTAGAACAAACTCTGCTCCCTTACGTGGAGTTCAGGAATAGAAAAGAATTATGAACATAAGTCTTGTTTCGGTACGGTATGCCAAAGCTCTTTTCATTTTGAGCAAGGAAAAGGGTATTATTGAAGATGTGAATGATGACATACGTCTTCTGATGTCGCAGTGTGCCGAAATGACGGAGTTCTGTGAGTTTGTGCGCAGCCCTGTTATCAAACCGTCGAAGAAGAAGGAGCTTTTCAGGGATGTTTTTGGTAAAATACTGAACCCTGTTACCATCGATTTTTTAAATGTGGTAATTGACAATAACAGGGAGGCCATTCTTGATTCGATATTCAGGAGCTATATCTCATTCTACAAAAAAGAGAAAAATATAAAATCGGTTACCATATGTTCTGCTTTCGAGATGGAAGATGTCTACGTGGCAAATGTGAGGAAGATACTGGCCAAGGAGCTTGGTGAGCCGATAGAGCTGAAAGTGGTGACCAAGGAGGGCCTTCTTGGCGGATTCATTTTGAAGGTTGATGACAAGATGGTTGATGCGAGCATCACCGGAAAGTTGAAACAGGTACGCAATCAATTAATTAACGGATAAAAACAGTGTGATCGATGGATAATATCAGACCTGCTGAGGTTTCAGAATTACTGAAAAAGAAAATAGAAGGATTCAAAACGGAGACCGAACTTGAAGAGGTTGGGACAGTGCTTGAAGTTGGTGACGGCATTGCCCGGGTGTACGGATTGAACAACGTGAAGGCAAACGAACTTGTTGACTTCGGAAGTTGTTACGGTGTTGTTTTGAACCTTGAACAGGATAATGTTGGTGTTGTGTTGTTCGGTCATTCACGTGCTATCAGGGAGGGCGACCTTGTGAAACGTACCGGCAGGATCGCTTCCATAAAGGTTGGAGAGGGATTGCTCGGCAGGGTCGTTAATGCCATTGGGGAACCCATTGACGGCAAAGGTGCTATCAGTGGCGAACTTTACGAGATGCCGATGGAACGCAAGGCTCCCGAGGTCATCTATCGTCAGCCTGTTAAAGAGCCGATACAGACAGGGATCAAAGCCATAGATGCAATGATCCCCATTGGCCGCGGACAGCGTGAACTGATCATTGGCGACCGTCAGACAGGGAAAACGGCCATTGCCATAGATACCATAATCAACCAGAAAGAGTTTTACGATAAAGGAGAACCGGTGTACTGTATTTATGTGGCCATTGGACAGAAAGGAAGTACAGTTGCCAAGATAGTCAGTACGCTTGAGAAGTACGGAGCCATGGATTACACTGTTGTTGTTTCTGCAACAGCATCCGATCCTGCTGCTATGCAGTTCTATGCCCCGTTCGGGGGAACTGCCATTGGGGAGTTCTTCAGGGATACCGGCCGTTCTGCTCTGATAATTTACGATGACTTGTCTAAACAGTCAGTTTCATACAGGGAAGTTTCATTGCTATTGAGGCGTCCTCCGGGACGTGAGGCTTTTCCGGGAGATATCTTCTATCTGCATTCACGTTTGCTTGAGCGTGCTGCCAAGATCATCGATTCGGATGAGATTGCAACAAAGATGAACGACCTGCCGGAATCCATCAGGCATCTTGCCAAAGGAGGAGGTTCGCTGACGGCTTTGCCAATAATCGAGACCCAGGCAGGCGATGTGAGTGCCTACATACCTACCAACGTGATTTCCATCACCGACGGGCAGATATTCCTTGAAGGAGACTTGTTTAATTCAGGGGTACGTCCTGCTATTAACGTGGGTATTTCCGTATCGCGGGTAGGAGGTAATGCTCAGATAAAGCCGATGAAGAAAGTAGCAGGAACCTTGAAGCTTGATCAGGCACAGTTCAGGGAGCTTGAGGCATTTTCAAAGTTTGGCTCCGATCTTGATCCTGCCACAATGGCTGTTCTGGACAAAGGGCGTAAAAATGTGGAGTTGCTGAAACAGCCTCAGTATCAACCGGTCAAAGTTGAGCACCAGGTGGCCCTTGTTTATTGTGGTACTCATGGACTGTTACATGATATTCCGGTAGAGTCTGTAAAGGAGTTTGAGAAGGAATATATCGAGATACTGGAGCTGCGTAAGAAGGATGCTCTTGAGAAGATAAGAAGTGGTTATATTGATGATAAGATATTTGATGAACTGAAAGAGGTAGCTCTTGATGTTGCCCGTAAATTTGCGAAGTAGGTCTCATGGCAAATCTGAAAGACATAAAGATACGAATAAACTCTGTTAAGACTACAAGGCAGGTCACAAGTGCCATGAAGATGGTATCTGCCGCCAAGCTTAAAAAGGCGCATGACGATGTGGCCAACATACATCCTTATGTCGAAAAGTTATCGCACATAATCTATGACCTTGTAAATTCCAGCAGCGAAGAGATAAAAACAGAGCTTACCTCCCATAGGGAACCTGACAAGGTGTTGATAGTTGCCCTGTCTTCGAACAGGGGACTGTGTGGTGCGTTTAATGCCAATGTGGTAAAGAAGACGGAAGAGGTCATCAGGGAAAAATTTTCAGCACAGCATAAGAACAACTCAGTATCGATAGTTGCCATAGGAAAGCAAGCCGAGAAGGTGTTGAAACAGCATGGTTACAGGGTTGAAAAGAACTTCAATGATTTTTACGACCATGCATCATTCTCAGCAGCAGCCGACATTGCAACCTCTTTCATCGAAGATTTTATTGTAAAAAAATACGATAGGGTTGTTGTTGTGTACAATGAGTTCGTAAATGCCGTAACACAGGTGGTTAGGGCAGAACAGTTACTGCCATTGGAGATGCCGGTGAACAAGGATGATGTTCATTACTATGATTATATCTTTGAGCCTGACATAAGCACTATTATTAAAATAGTCATACCACAGGCCTTGAAAACCCTTTTCTATAAAATGCTACTTGATTCCATTGCTTCAGAGCACGGTGCACGTATGACCTCGATGCATAAAGCAACCGACAATGCAACTGAATTAATAGGTGATCTTGAGCTTGAATACAACAAAGCACGTCAGGGAGCTATTACCAAAGAGATACTTGAGATAGTAAGTGGAGCCGAAGCCCTAAAGGGCTCATAGCAAAATTAATTATTCCAGATTGCCAGCGTAGAGCCACCGTTCATTACCTGGGTTTTGTAACCTTTTAACGGCCATGGCGAAGGCCCTTCTATCACATCACCGTACGGAACTGCGATAAGGAATTGTGATTTACAGCAGGGACATTCGCATGTCACATCATCTTTTAGCCCGACAAGGCAAGTCACCTTTTTCTCATTAGGGCACATAAGGTCAAATGCATAATAAGTATCTGAAGTTAATCTGTATACCACGACTCCGTTGATCCCGGCCCTGTAGCCATTATCACCCCTATAAACAATGAAAGTGTTTTGAGAGTTGTATTCAGGATTATCTAAGTTTATGGTGAT
>JALVJU010000154.1 GCA_027034005.1 Marinilabiliaceae bacterium | reverse complement strand
GGGGTTGTGCCTCCTTCCATCAGTCCTGCACAAAGCTCCACACGGTGAGCGCCGGCTTCCTGTGCATTTAGTGCAGATCGTACACTGTCGATACTTATCTCAAATATTAGGTTCATAAAAGTTACTTCTCGATAAACGTTTTCAAATTGTTTATGTTCCTTGTGTTTATCGGTTTCTTGCCTTCGGATGTGTAAAGGAAATCCAGGTCATCCTTGAAATGCTCTTCAACCTTATTTCTTACTACCTTCATGGTGCTGTTCAGCAGCTTGTTATCTTCAGTGAATGCCTCCGGTAAAATAGCAAAGGTTGTAGGCAGCCACCTTTGCGGAAACATATCCTTGAAATGCCCCGTTTTAAACTGGTCGATTTGCTCCTTGATCATCTGAATGATCTCTTTATGTGTCTCTTCCGATGAGAGGTCTCTCTTTTCGGTACGTGCCCAGCTTGAAATCCTTTCTTTATTTGGCACTACAAGCCCCACAGTGTATGGACTGTGGTTGTTGTGCAGGACGAACTGGTCGATCATGTCTGAATTGTCCATTATCGCCTCTTCAATCCCTTCCGGGCTGTATTTTTCGCCGTCGTTACTGATCAAAAGACTTTTGAACCTGCCAAGAACATATAGATATGTGTCTTTGTCGAGGTATCCAAGGTCACCGGTGTAGAGCCAACCGTCTTTGATGGTCTCTTTGGTTGTTTCTTCATTTTTCCAGTAACCGGCCATAACATTCTCGCCTTTAATCACTATCTCCCCTTTTTCCCCAATTGGGAGCGGCTTGCCGTCTTCATTACAAATTCTTACTTCTATACCGTTAAGGGTTTTGCCTGATGTGCCCATTTTATGGTGGTCAGGTGTGTTTGCTGATATTATGGGAGATGCTTCACTAAGACCGTATCCCTGATACATCGGCATGCCAAGTGCATAAAAAAACCTTTGCAGTTCGATGTCGAGTAATGCACCGCCACCAATGAAGTATTCTATCTGTCCACCGAAGTTGTCTTTTATCTTATTAAATATAAGCTTTTTGAAAAAAGCATAAATCGGTGCGGCAAGAAATCTCAGTCCTTTCCCTCTGTTTTCTCCATTGCCGTTGTACCAGTATGCCATCGAAAGACCTGCACTGTACAGTTTGAAAAGGAATTCTCCTTTGGCCCTGATGCCTTTATCGATGTTTTTCCTGAAGTTCTTTGCCAGTGCCGGTACGCTCATCAGCACATGCGGTTTTATCTCAAGCATATTTTGAGAGAAATTCTTCAAGGTTTCCATGGGGGTTGAACCCACTTTCACGGATGCAATTCCTGCTCCTTTGTACATAAATGCATATAGGGAGGCAGTATGGGCAAATGCATGGTCCCATGGAAGAACAACAAGTGTGACAAAGTGTTGAGGTATATCGATATAGGTGAATGCCTGTTCCACATTGGCAGTGTAGTTGCGGTGTGTGAGCATTATGCCTTTGGGGTCGGCAGTTGTGCCTGATGTGTATACGATGTTGGCAATGTCGGACGGCTCTACTTCTGCCTTACGTTTCTCCAACAGGCCCGGCTCTTTCTTTTTTAACTCATGTCCTTGCTTAATGATGGTATTGATCGTGATCTCATTTTCCTTAAGGTCATCAACGTCATCAAGCAGGATGATCTTTTCCAGGGCTTTCAGCTGATCTTTTACCTGATGAATCTTGCTTCTCTGGTTTTTTGAAACTATGATAAAACGGCTTTCCGAATGGTTGAGACGGAATGAAAGGTCAATGTCTGCTTCAAGCTTTGTTGAAAGAGGAACATTGATGCAACCAATGTAAAGCAAAGCAAGTTCACTAATGAGCCAATAGTTACGGCCTTCGGAGAGAAGAGCAACCCTGTCACCTTTTTTCAGACCGAGAGACAGAAATCCCCATGCAAGTTCTTCAACTTTCTCTTTTGTTTCCGAATATGTGAGAGGGATAAATTTGTCGTTGGGTTTTTCCCAAAGGAAGTTGTTCTCAGGGTATTTTTTTACACTGTTTTCAAAGAATTGGATAAGATTAATCATATTAGATGTTTTCCGATTTGCGATACAAATATAAAAAAAAGTGTTTTGATAGATGTTAAAAAGCTAAGTGATTGGTTTTTCTTGATTTGTCGGAGCTTGCACAGGCAGGGTATAATGTTTTGGGCTTATGGCTTAACAGCTCTCAGCATCTCCCGTTTATGGGGAGGGCCTGGCAGGCGTTCAACAGTGAACCCGACGCTCTGCATAGCTCTTCTTACTGTCCCTTTAGCTGAGTAGGTTGTTAAAATGCCTCCTTTGTGCATGGAATTGAATAACTTTCTGAAAACATCTTCAGTCCATAATTCAGGTTGCACATCGGGGCCGAAAGCATCGAAAAAAACAAGGTTGTATGTGGCTGGTAAGGAAACATCAAGCAGATCGGCTTCCATTTTTAAAAGAGTGAATTCCGGAATTATCTCTGCAGGTTCTTCCCATTTTGCATTGTGTATCTTCCGGAATAACTCAATTTCTTCTTCGGTACTGTCAGGCGAACTTTTTAATATGCTTTCCAGGCCAGCTGTCAGAGGATATTTTTCCAGGGAATGATACTCTGTTTTTTTTTCCTCTTTGTTCAAGGCTGTAAGAAGTGCATTCAGGCCTGTGCCGAAACCAACTTCGAGTATCTTGATATTTTTTTTTGTTGAGAATTCAAGCCCGTTTCTTATGAAAACATGCAACGACTCGGTGCGTGCACCGTAAACGGAATGGTAATGCTCATCAAGTTCGGGAACGTAAAGGGTGTGGGAACCGTCTTCCGACAACTTTAACTCAACTTCACGCCCCGATTTTAATGAGAACTTACTCATCCTTTTTCCCTTCCTCTGTTTGTCCGAGTGCTTCACGCATTACCTTTTCAACATAAGGCACTATCTCCTTTTTATCTTTAAAATCTTTCGGCTCTATCGGGTCAAGGATAGTGTAGCTTACTTTTGCGCCAAAATTTAGAGGGTATGTTCCGTACTTATGCAGGTCGTAATGCCCTGATATGGCAAACGGTATGATAACTGCAGACGGTGCGGCCTTAAGCAGTGTGAGTATTCCGCTCGACTGAAATTTCTTCATCTTGCCGTTCCTGCTACGCGTACCTTCAGGATAGATGCATACTGCATGATTCTTCTTTTCAATGTCTTTACCGAGAAGGAGTATCTGTTTTACCGCCTGGGCACCGCTTGCCCTGTCGATTAGTGCCGAACCTCCGTATCTCAGGTTGTGAGATATGCTTGGTATTCCTTTGCCGAGTTCTTTTTTGGAAATAAAACGCGGATAGTAGTCCTTAAAAATGAGAACTATGGGTGGAATATCAAGCAAACTGGAGTGGTTTGATACTATGATCAACGGCCGGTTTTTGGGAAGTTTTTCCGTTCCAAAAACCTTTGGCCTTACGCCTACAATGATCAGTCCTTTTGTTAACAGCCAGTTCAATGTTTCCACTGTTCTCTTCCTGAAGTTGTCGCCAATGAATTTTATCCCGAGGTCCATTATCGGATGGAATATCAGTAACAACAGATAGAAGTAGACGAAATAGATCGGCGATAAGATGTATCCTAAAAGTTTTCTCATTCTTTATTTTTTTGCAAAAAAAGCTAAAATTTTTCGTTTGCTTTTCTTTTTGATAAAAATAATTTAATTTAGCCAATGATAATTTAGTGTAATGTACACATTTACTACACATTTCAATACTCTCAACAAGACCGGCAAAGGTCTTTACGAATGCTGGATAGATTGACCGGCAGAGTCCTCATTTTACCATTCCGGTAATCCCGGGCATTCAGCCCCCTTACATCATTAGATCATTTTAGCATTACATCATTTTAGCATTACATCATTTTAGCATTACATCATTTTATCATTACATCATTTTATCATTCCAGCATTATATCATTCCAAAATGAGAGGAGTAATTTTCGACATAAAACGGTATGCCGTTCATGATGGCCCCGGCATAAGGAATACCGTATTTTTTAAAGGTTGTCCGTTGAGGTGCTGGTGGTGCCACAATCCTGAAAGCATTTCCCCTAAAATGCAGAATTACACCCGCAAAGTTACTTTTGACGGTTTGGAGATGGAAGTTGCAGATACAGTGGGGTATGAGATATCTGTTGGGGAGTTGTTGAAGGAGATAAAAAAGGATGCTGCCTTTTATGAAGAGTCGGGCGGTGGAGTTACATTCTCTGGAGGGGAACCATTCATGCAGGCGGATTTTCTGAAAGAGATAACCAAAGCATGTAAAGAGAACGGCATTCATGTTACCGTTGACACAACAGGGCAAACTTCGAGAAAGTATCTTGATGAGGTAATGCCTTATGTTGACCTGTTCCTTTACGACCTGAAGCACATGGACGATGCAAAGCATTACGAATATACCGGCGTGGGAAACAAAAAGATAATCGAAAACCTTTGGTATCTTGCTGAAAACAAAAAAGAGACAACCATCCGTTTCCCTGTTATCCCGGGTTACAATGACGATGAGAAAAATATCAAAGCAACCCTGGAACTTGTATTAGGATTGAACGGGGCAATTCGTGAAGTGCACCTTTTGCCGTATCACAATATTGCCGACGGGAAATACCAGAGGTTCCACATACAGTCGAAGATGAAAAAGATGAAGTCCCTTCCCGAAGAGGAGCTCTACCCGTTGAAAGAACGGTTTGAAAAAAGTGGGTTTAAGGTGAAGATTGGAGGTTGAAGGGTTAAATGGCTCTAGAGCTCGATGGTTCTAGGGCTAAAGGGTTAAATGGTTCTATGGCTCTAGGGTTGATTGTTTAAGTTTATGGAGAAACAGCTTCCAGCTTCGAGCTTCTGCCTTCCAGCTTTAAAGATGAGATTGCAGGGTGTTTTCACCAGCCCAATCTTCTGATTAGAAAAACAAAAACAGAAAAAACAAAGAAAATGAACGATAGAATAAAAAAACTTAGAGAAGAGACTTTGAGTGCAGTCAACACATTGTCGGAAGAGCGTGCTTTATTGTTGACGGAGTTTTATCAAAGTGACGAGGCACGGGAAGTCTCTGTGCCTGTGCGTAGGGCGCTTGCCTTTAAGCATATTATGATGAACAAAAAGTTGTGGTTCAGCGAGGGAGAACTGATCGTTGGCGAGCGCGGGCCGAAACCCAAAGCAACGCCTACCTATCCCGAGGTGTCGCTGCACACACTTGAAGACCTTGAAGTTCTCGACACGAGGCCGAAGGTGTCATTCAAAGTGTCGGGTGAGATGAAGAAGGCCTACGAGGAGGTTGTCATACCCTACTGGAAAGGCAAGAGCAATCGCGACAAGATCATGAAACTGATGAGCAGGGAGTGGAAAGATGCCTACGAGGCAGGAGTGTTAACCGAGTTTCAGGAGCAACGTGCACCGGGGCATACCGTCCTTGGTGATGTCATCTATCGGAAGGGCATGCTTGACCTGAAAA